>PDPH01000003.1 GCA_002747435.1 Pseudomonadota bacterium | reverse complement strand
GAAAACTATTGGCTTTTCAAAATCAGAGGAAATCCATGATAAGGTCATCGGAGAGTTCATTAATCGAGAGTTCTTTCAACGCATCTGAATCACCACCAAGCTGCTTTGCGGTTAGTTTGCACTTTAGTTAAACTGACGCGAGATAATAATCGCATTAGCTAAAAGGATTGCGTTAAATGAATTATGACTTCCAAGCTGCTGCCAATGCAGAAAGTGTCAAAGCTGATTGTGTTGTCGTGGGCGTTTTCAAAGGTGGACAGTTATCGGCAGCCGCCACTCAAATCAATGCAGCCAGTCAAGGCGCTTTACAACAACATCTAGACATGGGTGATTTCAACGGAAAAAAAGGGCGCACTAGTCTGTTATATCACCTGCCCAATATCAGCGCTCAACGTGTCTTGTTAGTCGGCTTAGGTGAACGCGACAAGCTGACTGAGGAAGGCATGATGCAGGCCAATACACATGCTGCTAATGCTTTAAAAAATACAAAGGTCAAAAAGGTCGCTTCTTTCCTGAGCGATGAAGCAGCCAGTGAACATGCACGCGCCGCAGTACGCCAAGCGGTTATGGCTGTAGCAGGCAGTTTATACCGCTTTGAAAAATACAGAAGCAAGCAAGATCATCAGGACAAGCCCTCTCTGGAAAGCTGGCTCATTGCCCATACCACTAGCGAAGACTTCAGCGAAGAGTTAACTCAAGGCAATGCTATTGCACAAGGTATGCAATTAGCGCGTGATTTAGGCAATATGCCTGGAAATGCTTGCACACCTAGCTATTTGGCGGAGCTTGCCAGTGAATTAGCCGGTGAATCTACAGCAATCAGTGTCGAGGTTCTCAACGAAAGTAATATGGAAGACCTGGGCATGGGTGCTTTTTTGTCTGTGTGCAAAGGTAGTCATCAGGAAGGCAAAATGATCATCCTCAACTATCGTGGCACAGATGCTGCTATCGCCCCCATTGTGTTAGTGGGCAAAGGCATTACTTTTGATGCTGGGGGAATTTCACTCAAGCCCGGCTTGGCAATGGATGAAATGAAATATGATATGAGTGGTGCTGGCAGCGTGCTGGGTACACTCAAAGCCTGCGCATTAATGAATTTACCCTTGAATGTGATCGGCGTGATTGCAGCCGCTGAAAATATGCCGGATGCAGTCGCAAGCAAGCCGGGTGATATTGTGACCAGTCTGTCCGGTAAAACGATCGAAATACTTAATACCGATGCCGAAGGTCGTCTGGTCTTGTGCGATGCGCTCACCTATGTCGAGCGCTTCAAGCCCGCCGCTGTCATTGATATTGCTACACTCACCGGTGCTTGTATTACAGCATTAGGGCATCATACCTCAGGGTTATTAAGCAATAATGATGAACTAGCCAACAGTGTCTTAACCGCCAGTCAAGAAGCACTCGATGAAGCTTGGCGTTTACCCATGAATGATAAATACCAAGAACAGCTTAAAAGCAATTTTGCGGATATGGCTAATATTGGCGGTCCGGCTGGTGGAACGATTACCGCAGCCTGTTTCCTGTCACGCTTTACCGAAAGCTACCCTTGGGTGCATTTGGATGTCGCGGGAACAGCTTGGAAAAGTGGCGCAGCTAAAGGTTCTACTGGCCGCCCTGTTCCCCTGCTCACGCAGATCCTACTCAATCGCAGTGAGCGCGCCTAATTCCACATTCCAGTAGCATTATTTATGACACGCATTGCCTTTTATGTAGGTCAAAGCAGCAGTTTGCAGGCTAGACTGAGACTAGTCTGCAAACTGGTAGAAAAAGCCTGGGCACAATCCCTGTACACGCACATCCACACAGACAGTCTGCAAACCACAGAATATCTGGATGATCTTTTATGGACATATAATGATATTGGATTCATTCCTCATGCAGTTGCACCGTGTCAGGATAAAGCATGCACCATACAAATCAGCCACGACTGGGAGCCGTTGGAAAACTGCAAGTTTCTGATCAACCTGTCCAATAGCGTTCCCGAATTTTTTTCACGTTTTGAGCGCATGGCCGAAGTCCTTGATCAAGAACAAAAAGTCTTGTTGGCTGGTCGCCAGCGTTATCAGTTTTACCGCGACAGGGGCTATACTTTGGACTACTATCCATTGTAAGTAGTAAATTTAAAAGACAAGCGCCAAATAATAACAAGTCAATCATCCGTACAGGCCACTCAAGAGTAAACAGCATGAGCAAGCAACGTAATCTTGACACAACCATTCGCATTCCGGTAATCACCGATTTGGTCAGACCAGGCAATCCCGAAGTCATCCGCCGCGCCCGTGCCGGTATTTCCGCAGAATACCAGCAACACTTTGAACGCCGTCTCAAAGAGCGTATTGCTGAATTACAAGAAGCTTCCGGGCAAGATGAATACACTGGACTGGCACGCGCCCACGCCATTCGCTCCGAGCATCAAGAAGACAAAGTCGTACCGCAAGCCAAAGACTATGAACAACAAATTGACCAACGCCGCCACGAACTACTGAATGAATTATCTTCCATGTTAAAATAATGCGAATCCGCGCTATAATGCACCGTTTTTACAAATGTCTGGCGCGAACATGGATAAAACTTACCAACCACAAGCAATCGAACAAAGCCGCTATCAGGCTTGGGAACAGGCAGGCTGTTTCCAGCCTTCCGGGCAGGGGCAAGCTTATTGTATCATGATCCCGCCACCCAATGTCACCGGCACTTTGCATATGGGACACGGCTTCAATCAGACGATGATTGACATACTTACCCGCTATCACCGTATGCGCGGCAATAATACACTTTACCAACCCGGAACAGATCATGCCGGAATTGCCACCCAAATGGTGGTCGAGCGTCAACTGAATACGATTGGTAAAACCCGCCATGACCTAGGGCGCGAAGCTTTTTTGGATAAAGTCTGGGAATGGAAAGGGCAATCTGGCGATACGATCACCCGTCAATTGCGCCGTCTGGGTACTTCCCCCGATTGGAGTCGTGAGCGCTTTACGATGGATGAGGGTCTATCAGCGGCAGTACGCGAAGTTTTTGTCCGCTTGTATGAAGAAGGCTTGATTTATCGTGGTCAGCGGCTGGTTAACTGGGATCCTGTTTTGCATACTTCCTTGTCTGACTTAGAAGTCTTATCCGAGGAAGAAAACGGCCATATGTGGTACTTTCGCTACCCTGTTGCCGATGCAAATGGCAAACCTAGCAATGAATACCTAACTATAGCCACCACGCGCCCAGAAACCATGCTCGGTGACACTGCCGTTGCGGTTCATCCTGAGGATGAGCGCTATCAACACTTGATTGGTCAGCACCTAGTATTGCCCTTGGTGGGTCGGCTCATTCCCGTCATCGCTGATGAATATGCCGATCCAGAAAAAGGCACAGGCTGCGTCAAAATCACCCCCGCCCATGATTTTAATGACTATCAGGTCGGCAAACGACATCAATTGCCCTTAATTAATATCTTTACCATTGATGCACATATTAATGAGCTAGCGCCTACAAAATATCAGGGACTGGAACGTTATACCGCACGCAAACAAATTGTAGCCGATATGGAGGCACAAGGCTGGCTGGCTGAAGTCAAGGAACACAAGCTCATGGTGCCACGTGGCGACCGTTCCGGCACGGTGGTTGAACCTTACTTAACAGATCAATGGTATGTCGATTTAACCCGTGAAATGCTGGATGATGGCCGCCCGGGGGGTAAAACAAGCATTGCGCAACCTGCTATCGAAGCCGTAGAAAGTGGTCGTATTCGCTTTATTCCTGCCAATTGGGACAAGACTTATTACCAGTGGATGTACAACTTGGAAGATTGGTGTATTTCACGGCAATTGTGGTGGGGACATCGTATCCCTGCTTGGTATGACGATGCGGGTAATATTTATGTGGGACGCAGTGAAGCAGAAGTCCGTAGCAAACATCAACTCGCTGATGAGCTGGTATTACGTCAAGATGATGATGTATTAGATACTTGGTTTTCTTCCGCTTTGTGGCCTTTCTCTACGCTGGGTTGGCCGGAACAAAGCGTAGACCTGCAAACATGGTATCCCACCCATGTGTTGATGACTGGCTTTGACATCATCTTTTTCTGGGTCGCTCGCATGATTATGTTTGGCCTAAAGTTTATGGATGGGCAAGTGCCTTTCCATGATGTCTACATGCATGGTTTGGTGCGCGATGCTGAAGGTCAAAAAATGTCCAAATCCAAGGGCAACACGCTGGATCCTTTGGATATTATTGATGGCATTGATCTGGAGTCACTCATTGCCAAGCGTACCAGTGGCATGATGCAGCCACACTTAGCAGAGAAAATCACCAAAGCCACACAAAAGCAATTCCCCGAAGGCATTGCGGCTTATGGTTCTGATGCCTTGCGTTTTACCTTTGCCTCGTTTGCGACGGCTGGACGTGATATCCGCTTTGACTTGCAGCGCTTGGAAGGCTATCGCAACTTTTGCAATAAACTATGGAATGCTGCCCGCTATGTACTGATGCAGTGCGAAGGCAAAGACAATGGCTTAGATGACTATGTGCCGCTGGAGTTATCCAGTGCTGACCGCTGGATTATCTCCCAACAGCAACGCATGATATTGAACCTTAGCGAATACCTTGAACATTACCGCTTTGATCTAGCGGCCAAAACTTTGTATGAGTTTACCTGGCACGAATACTGTGACTGGTACTTGGAGCTCACCAAACCCGTACTCAGCAAAGATAATACCCATGAAGCCGCCAAACGCGGCACACGCCGTACATTGCTTCAAGTACTGGAAACCAGCTTACGTTTGCTACACCCTATTATGCCTTTCATTACCGAAGAAATTTGGCAAAACATCAAGGGTCTGGCTAATCAACAAGGTGATTTCCTCATGCTGCAACACTGGCCGCAAGCAGAAGAACACCGCATCGATACTGACTCGGAAACTAAAATAGCTTGGGTAAAAGCATTCATTATGGGCATCAGACGTATTCGCTCAGAAATGGATATTAAACCCGCTCAAACGCTGAATGTACTCTTGCAAAACTGGGATGAAAACGACCAGAAACTCTTTAGTCATAGTGCTGCTTATGCAAAAAGCCTAGCTAAAGTTGGCGAGGTGCAGTGGCTAAGTCCAGAACAGGCTGCTCCTGAATCAGCGACTGCTTTAGTCGGTGAAATGCGTATATTGATTCCCTTAGCGGGTCTGATTGACAAAGAAGCTGAAATGGCTCGGCTTGCCAAGGCAATCGACAAGCTGGAGAAAAACCTAAACGGGCTGCTAGCGCGTTTGAATAACCCATCCTTTACCGAAAAGGCCAAGCCCGCCATTGTAGCAAGCGCCCGTCAGCAAGCGGATGAACAACAGGCTGCTTTAACGCAATTGCAGGAGCAACTAGAGAAAATTCGCGGTTTGTAAAGCCTTTCCTAACGCTCCCTCTATGCACTAAATCAGCTTATATTAGCCTAGAGGGAGACTTTATAGCTCAAGCAATGACTCCATTATTCTTGCATCTTCTTAAAATCAATCGCTTTTGACCATTGCTTTTTGCTTGCCGGTTTTCTCCAGTCTGCCCCCCGCCGAACTGACAAACGCAGACAGACGGTACTGGTTATAGCTTTACTAGCCAAATAAGCGCTTACCACTCATCGCTAGCGCCACATCAAATACAGCATCCCACAAGCGGTCTTGGCTGGACGATACCCCCTCACCGACACCTTTGCTATGCTGATCCAACAAAGCCACACGACGAAAAAGCATAGCCCAGTTTGCCCGCATCATGCGTTTAGCCGCATTCTGAAACAGCGTCTGGCGGTTGCGTGGCATCCGCGCCAGTAAGGGTTGCAAAGCGCGATTTTGTTTTAATAATTCAGTGGCTTCATTCAATTGGTGCAACAAATCACCTAATGCCCACACTAGCAAGGGTAGAGGTGTATCTTCTTCACGCAAAACGGCTAGAATATGATGCAAGCGTTTAATATCCTGCGCCAAAATCGCTTCAGCCAAATCAAACACTTTAAAACGCGAACTATCTGCAATCACTGCGGCTAAATGCTCAACCGTCAGCACACCGCCCGTGTGCAATAATTGTAGCTTATGGATTTCCTGCGCCGCCGCCAGCAAATTCCCCTCAATACGTTCAGCCAAATAACGCACGGCTTCATCATCCGCCTGTAAACCGGCTGCTCGCATGCGTGCGGCCACCCAAGCTTGGGTTTGCGCAGCAGACAGCGCCCACACCTGTACTGTCACACCCTCTTGCGCTATGGCCTTAAACCAAGCGGCATTACGACAGGATTTTTCAAATTGGAAACATTGAATCAACAAAATTTTATCGCTAGGAAGATGCGATAAATATTGCTGTAAAGCCTTGCTACCCGCTGCCCCAATCTTGCACGAATGCCAGCGCATATCCAGCAACTTTTTACTGGAAAACAGAGACAAAGCTTCACTAGCCTCCAGCAAAACACCCCAGTCAAACTGATGATCCACTGTTAGCACTTCGCGCTCAGTAAAGCCTGCCACCTGCGCCTGTTTACGCACCGCGTCCGCCACCTCCATGACTTGTAGCGGCTCTTCTCCGGTAATCAAATAAACAGACTTTAAACCCTGCTGCAAATGGGTTTCTATTTGCTCCGCGCGAACCTGCATGCCTTTATCCTGTACTGAAAATCAGGAAAAGCATGGTAACATACAAGAACGACTATGCTCCAAAGTACGCTAGCAGCAATAGTTGTCGCTGCTAAAAAGGCTGGCTGGGGAGCTCGCTCACATGCCTGTCTGCTATGCTTAATAATCTAATGCTTATTTCTAGGAGAGTCTGAACTATGTTGAAAAAACTGGCGATACTGAGTGTACTATGGAGTTTGCCTTGGGGGCTGCTGGCCAGTGACGCGGTGGATAGTCGCGGTTTCAAAGTCGGTACACTGGATTGTGATTTATCCCTAGCGGAAAATCCTCATGCTGAACTGGCATTTGCAGTGCAGCGCAACCAACGCAGTTTCAAGGTCGGTGACAATTTGATCTTAGATATTGAGGCGCAGGGTGATTTGTATCTGAGTATTATTGATCATGGTTCTGATCCGGCTGTACCACATCGCGGGCATATACTATTTAAGAATGTGTTTATTAAAAAAGGTAGCACTTATCGTTTCCCACCACCGAATGCTGGCAGATTACGTATTGACGGGCCGGCGGGAGAAAATACTATGGAACTCATTGCTAGCAAAGCACCTTTGCGCAATACGTCGGCCAATAGCAAAAATGTAAATTACATTCCCGAAACACCACCCGCATCTGATAATACACCACAACAAGAACAAGAGACGTATAACTGCACACATAGTTTTGTGATCCGTCCAGCGACGGAGTAACTGAATAGACCGACAAAGGCCGCTCAATCCGCTAAAAGCGTGGGGCTGGCGCTAAAGTTTAAGGATCGCTATGCACCAAAGCACATTATCGCCTTATCATCCACCTTGGTGGCTGCGTTCTGCCCACTTGCAAACGATTTGGCCAAGCTTTTTCCGCTCTAGGGCGGAGCTCAAGCTAGACTGGGAAAGACTGGAGCTAGACGATGGTGATTTTATTGATCTGGCTTGGTGCAAGCGTGTGGATGCTCCACTGGTCTTACTCATGCACGGTTTGGAAGGTTCATTGGAGTCGCACTACGCCACACCACTTATCAAAGCTTTATATGACAAAGGTTTCGCCGTCGTTTTTATGACTTTGCGTGGCTGCGGACGTGAGCTAAATCGTTTGCCTGAAAGTTATCATTCAGGCAAAACAGCCGACTTGCAAGCAGTATTAAACAAGCTTCGAGCGCGCGGCCAACAGCCTGTCGCCGCCGTTGGCATTTCATTAACGGCCAATTTATTACTGAAATACTTAGGCGAGACGGCTGAATCTTCTGGTTTACAAGCAGCCGTGGCTATCTCTCCCCCGTTCAAGCTGGCCTTATGTTCCAAACAACTGGAAAAGGGTTTATCGCGGGTTTATGCACGCTATTTACTCAATAAACTCAAACCGTCCTTCCGTCGCAAAGCCCAACAAGTAGCTATGCCCGCAACACTCCGAGGCATTGATCTGGATCAGATTAAAACCATGTACCAGTTTGATGACCAGATTACCGCCCCTTTACACGGGTTTGCAGGTGCAGATGATTATTACGCTCATAGTAGTTGCTTTCCTTATTTAAAACAAATTGCTACCCCCACACTGATTATTCATGCTGCTGATGACCCTTTTATGACTCCCGAGGTGATCCCCTCACCTCAAGACGTGAGTGCTACAGTCAGGCTTGAAATCAGCCCCTATGGTGGACATGTCGGCTTTATGACAGCCCATAAACCTTGGCAAATAGCTTATTGGCTGGATCAACGTGTTCCTGCTTTTCTAGCAGAACAATTATGGGCAAATACTGGCTCACTGGTCTAGTCTAACACCTAGTAGACAAGCCGCATTGGGTGGGGAAAAATGACTACTTGCGCCCGAAAACTTAGCCCGGAAATACGCCAGTTGAAATATAACGATCCCCTCGGTCACAAATAATCGCCACAATGGTGGCATGCTCTAGTGTCTGCGATAAACGCAAAGCTGCCGCAATCGCGCCACCTGAGGACACCCCGGCAAAAATACCTTCTTCCACGGCCAAACGGCGCATGGTTTCCTCCGCTTCAGCTTGGGTGACATCGATCTCCTGATCCACTCGAGTCTGATCAAAAATATCTGGCAAATATTCTGCTGACCAACGTCGAATCCCCGGAATACTGTCTTGCTGTGTAGCAGGACGCACGCCGACAATCTGTACTGCTGGATTCTGTGATTTCAAATATTGACTCACACCCATAATCGTGCCGGTCGTTCCCATTGCACTCACAAAATGCGTCACATTACCGTGCGTATCGCGCCAAATTTCAGGGCCAGTGGTGGCAATGTGCGCAGCGGGATTATCCAAATTAGCAAATTGGTTTAGAAGCTTACCTTTGCCCTCCTGCGCCATTTGTAGCGCCCTATCGCGCGCTCCTTCCATAGCACCCTGCTCTTTACTGACCAAAATCAGTTCAGCACCATACGCCTTCATGGAAGCACGCCGCTCCATACTCAGATTATCGGGCATGAATAAAATCATTCTGTAGCCTTTAATCGCCGCCGCCATTGCCAGAGCAATCCCTGTATTGCCACTGGTCGCTTCAATTAAAGTATCACCTAGCTGAATATCGCCGCGTGCCTCAGCAGCTTGGATTATATTTAAAGCTGCTCTGTCCTTGACTGAGCCTGCTGGATTATTGCCTTCCAACTTCGCCAGAATAGTATTGCTAGTATTACCGGGCATACGCTGCAAACGTACTAGCGGTGTATTACCAATAAAAGCCTCAATAGTGGGATAACTCATCACTTATTGTCCTATCAAAATCACAAAAGCCACTGCATAGCGACGTTCATCCGCCAAGGTGAGTGCCATTTCAGTCACACCCAAGCGCTCGGCTGTTAATAAACTTGTACCATGTAAGCACAATTCTGGTTTGCCCAAGGCATTATGCCGCGTTTCAATTTCGGTTAATTGCACATACTGACCAATGCCGGTTCCCAAGGCTTTGGAAACGGCTTCTTTGGTGGCAAAACGCTTGGCTAACCAAGCTGCCTGTTGAGTGGATGGCAAGGTTTGGAAATATTTATATTCATTGGCATGTAATAAACGCTGGGCAAAACGCTCAGCCTGCTTAGCCAATAAGCGCTCAATACGTTCCACCGCGACAATATCCGTTCCTATACCGATCAAGCTCACACACTATCTCCCAACAATGGCCGCGCGTACAGCCTGCGACCTTGTAATAAAATACGCCATAGCCGGTCTAAGACCGCGCGTAATTCCTGTTGCTGAAGCAGTGATAATAGTTCCGGTTCGCGCAAAGCGATGAGCAAGTTACCAGAAATCAGCGTATCTTGTGGATCGGCAACATCATCCCCTAGCACCGTAATGCCTCGCTCAGGGTGAAAGCAGTAAGATTGGCTGCTTTGAATCGCCACACCTTGTACATCGTCTTCCCATAGATTAATGCTATACCCCACCACTTCCAATAAAGCCCACTCAAAACGCATCAAACTCAAACTATCTGCACCGTGTTGCAAAGCCTGCAAGGTTTGCCGATACAGTAGAAAAATCTCGGGCATAGCTTGCTGCGGCTGCAATACACGCAGCAATAACTCATTAATATAAGTCGCTTGGATCAATGCTTTCTGCTTGAGCACATAACGTCGTTTTTCCTCAGTTTGTGCCATTGTGAACACATCACCACGCCCACTCCAGCGCGCATCCAGTAATCGAAACGGCTCTAGCATTCCTTTAATGCGGGTAGCTTGCTTTTTAGTATAACGCGCTATTGCAGCAATACGCCCCTCGTTTTCAGTATATAAATCCAAGAGCAAACTGTTATCACGGTAAGCATTACGACGCAATACAAAAGCATAGGAATGATTAAGAGCCATGAAATAAACTGTAGGGGATTTGTGGATAAAGCTAAACCCACCCTTCCCGCTGACAACCCGATTGGAAGGGTGAACGGCTGACTTAAAAATTTAAAGAAATATCCCGATGTTGGGCTAAACAAGCTGCCACATGTTTAGCTTGTGGCTCAGTCAGTTTTTCTTGTGAACGTATACCCAAGCTCGGCGCTAGTTGCGCATGGTAGGCTGCTAATGTTGGCATAAAGTTTTGTTTGGCTAATTGCCGCCATTGAACTGCCTGTTGCTGTTGTTCATAAGCTTGTTGCAATAGTTCATTTGACTTGGCTCGACTGTCTGAAGTCTCCGCTTTTTTGAGCGTCCGGCGGGCTTTAGCCAACAATTTCTTAATTTTACCCGTATCCTCCACCTGAGCTAAAGCACTTTCCTGGGCTTCAATAGCCGCCATCATAGCCTCAGCAGAGGCTCCAGCACTGATTTGTTTTTGCAAATCAGCGGTAGCCGTTAATAGTGCTTGTAGCGTTGGTGCATCTTGAATACTACGATAAAGCTTATCCATACTTTGATAAGCAGGATCAACCGTATTGTAGTAATCACGCTGTGCCACTGTTAGCTCATTACTTAGCGCTTTATACTGCTCATGCTGGCTTGCCCATGTTTCAGGAATGCTATTTTCCAGAGCCGTTTTTTGCTGTTGCAAGGCTTCAATTTGTACCCGCAGCTTTGTCTCATCGGCATCAGTACTATCACGGTTAAATCGCAAGCTTTGAATCTCGTTCTCGTAAGTTTTAATGTGCTTTTCCAACTTAGCGATATTAGCTTGAATCGCACGCACCTCACGATGTAAAGGTGCATAATCCACCGCAAAAGCACCCAAAGCTTGCTGAGCTTTATTAGCTTTAGCCAGTAATTCAAAACCTCGCTGGAAGTTTTGATTGCTCTCCAATAAACTATTACGTGCTGTTTCTGGCAAAACAGACAAGTCGGCTTGTTGCATTTCAATTAATTTTGTTTGAATTGCATCACCATTTTTCGCCAATTGCTCACTGGTATAATCTTGCAGACAGAGCTGCAATTTAGGATTAATCGGTGGAGGTGAATTTTCCGAAAGCAAATAAGTGCGATTTGGCAAATAATTCACCAAACTAGGGAAATAACCCACAATCGCCAAACCGATTAATTGTAAGCTAATAAAGACCGTTGCACCCTTGTAAATATCCAGCGTTTTGACCACCTTGTCTGCCACACCCCGCAAATAAAACAGCGCAAAACCAAAAGGTGGTGTAAGAAAGGAGGTTTGAATATTAAGCCCAACCATAACACCAAACCAAACCGCAGTAACATTCGCCTCTGGATTCATCAATAAAATAGGCGCTACGATGGGTACAACTACGACAGCAATTTCAATAAAATCTAGGAAAAAACCCAAGAAGAAAATCACCAGCATGACTACCAAAAACTGCGTCCAGAACCCACCCGGCAAACTATGCAAAGCCTGCTTAACCAGCTCTTCGCCGCCAAAAGCACGAAAAGCAGCCGTCAACATGGCAGCACCCAATAGAATAACAAATACCATTGAAGTCGTTCTGGCTGTTTCGGTCATGACCACTTTTAAGGTGTTTTCAATACGGAAAACCCGCCACATACTCCAGACAATTGCCGCCAGCAATACACCCACCGCTATTATGGCTTGTGATAAAGCTTTGCCTTGTAATTCAGTCTGAATATTACGCACATTCAAATCATATTGACTCAGTAAAAAAGCCAATACCACAATAGCAATAAGTGATAATAATAAGGGGATATAAGTCAGCGCTTTATAACCCGTATGCAAACGATAACCCGCCATAATCATGGCACCGATCGCACCAATCGCACCCGCCTGATTAACCGTGGCAACCCCCAAAATAATCGAACCCAGCACCACTAAAATAAGCGCTAAAGGTGGAATCAAGGCAATAAAGATACGCACCGCAAAACGATGATCATACTTGCCTTTATAGGGAACGGGTGGCGCTTTTTCTGGCTTCAACCAAGCAAATACGAAGATATATAAAATATAAATACCGACCAATATTAAGCCTGGAATTAGCGCCCCCATAAACATATCACCGGCACTGGCAGATACCACTTCAAACTGTGAAGGCATGGCGTATTCACCCGTGACCGCACGGTAAAGCTCTTTACGAGCCGTATTGGCCTGATCCGCAGCGCTGGATAATTGATCCGCCAAAATAATTAAAACAATTGAGGGAGGAATAATTTGCCCTAGCGTACCCGAAGCGCAGATAGTACCAGTAGCCAACGATTTGGAGTAGTGATTACGCAACATGGCTGGCAATGAAATCAAACCCATTGCAATCACTGTAGCGCCAACAATCCCGGTGGTTGCTGCTAATAATGCGCCTACGATAACAACAGAAATACCTAAACCACCCGGAATAGGACCAAATAACTGCGCCATCGCAACTAATAGGTCTTCCGCTATTTTGGAGTGTTGCAGAACAATCCCCATGAAAATAAACAATGGAACAGCAATCAGGGTATCCCTATCCACGCCCCAATAGAGGCTACGGAAATTAGTGACCCCTGCACTCAGCCATTGTTGTGGGCCATCGCCCCCAACGAAATAAGCGTCCGTACTGCCTTCTAATACATAACCTGTCAAGGCCGCTAGGGTAATGGTGGCAATCGCAGCCCCCGGTAGAGAAAAGGCCACCGGAAACCCGGAGGACAAGGCGAATACCATTAAAAATAATAATAAGCCTAAAAAAACCAACTCCATCAGGCAAGCTCCTTCAGCGTATCCCGTTCAGGATAGACGGCTTTTGTAGCCTCTGTGTCATTATCATCGACACGATCACTTTCACCACTGAGATCAGCCACGCTATCAAGAAAATAGCTAATAAAAATTAAAGCCATGGACAACGCAAATATAATCAAAAAACCCGCCATCAGGTATTGCACATACATGCCGTAAGCACTCTGAGAAATTTCAAAACTTAAAACAGGCGCTATTAGGCTGCTTTGTGGTGTACCCATGCCCATAATGAAGATCACCCAACACAGCGGCAAACCGAGCAATAACGAACCCAAAGCATTCACCCAGGCTTTGGTTTTTCTACTAAAATGGGTATAGATAATATCAACCCGCACATGCCCATCCTCAACCAAGGTATAAGCACTAGCAAAAAGAAATAAGGCAGCATACCAAAAGCGCACCAAGTCCCCCATAAAAGCTTGCTCATAAGAAAAGATAAAGCGCGAGAGCACAATTGCAAACTCGGCGAAAACCACTAGCACAGCCAACCAAATAAAACCCAGTGAACGGTTAAAAAAAGCTATCACAAAAGACAAAGCCATAAGCGGATAATGCACTGTCATACCGCGTGTATGCGCCTGCTCCAAACCTGTCCACCACGTTTGGCTAACCCAGCTAGGTGGTGCTATGGCTTCAATACGCATAAAGGAAAGCACCGTATCGGCCAAACCTATCAACAAGACAGACCAGAATGCAGCACGTACCACGTAAGCTGAGCAGCGCGCAATCAACTGCGCATCTTGACGCAAGCTTCGCTGATCAGTGCGTCGCACAGACCAGAAGATAAAAATAATCACACTGAGATCAATAAAATACAGGAGCAATCCCAGAAACCATTGCAAACCACTGACTTCAGTGTCACGCCCCCCAAAATCTAAAGTGTCGGTCAGACTCGGCCATTGTTGCCCATACACCAGATAACGATCCAGCAAATACAGCAAAACTGCTGCGGTGAGCAACCATGCAACAGTGCGAAAAAATAAGGTGGAGCGTGGTGCGGAAGAAATATTGCTTGTCATTTGCATCTCTTGAGCGGTGATGAAATGCGGAAAAGAGTGCCTGCAAAAGGTTTAAATGCAGGCAGCTAACACAGGTTTACCCCTGACAGGAGAAAAACCTCCTGTCAGTATATCGCCAATTACAGCGCTAAGTTATAAACCCAATACACGGTTACGTTGTTTGACATAAGCCTGATCAGAAATCTTCGTCCAGCCGCCATAGATAGCGCGCGCTTTCAAAAAGCTTTCATGAATCTCACGGGCTAGAGCACCGTGCTTTTTAACATCTTCAAACACAGCATCAGCAGCTTCACCAAAGGCATCATAAACATCCTCGCTGAATTCCAGCAGTTTGACACCTTGCTGCTTAACCAAACGATCCAATGCCTCACCGTTTTTAGCCGTGTATTCAGACATCAACATTTCGTTTTCCATAGCAGCACAGGCTTCAATAATCATCTGGTCTTCTTTCGACAAGCTATCCCAAAACTTCTTGTTGATACCCAGCGACAGCATCGAAGCTGGCTCGTGCATACCAGGATAGTAATAAAACTTGGCCGCTTCATAGAACTTCATCACTTCGTCATTCCAAGGACCAACCCACTCAGTCGCATCAATAGAACCTGACACCAAGTTTTCATAAATCTGACCAGCAGGCAATGAAACAGGAGAAGCGCCCATTTTTGCCAATACGTCGCCACCTAAACCAGGCACACGTATTTTCAGACCCTTGAAATCATCAGCGCTTTCAACTTCCTTACGAAACCAGCCCCCCATTTGCACGCCAGTATTACCACACATCAAACCCTTAACACCGTATTCAGCGGCCAGCTTATCCCAAAGCGCCTGCCCACCGCCAAAACGAATCCAAGCATTCAGTTCATTACAGGTCAGACCAAAAGGTACTGTGGTAAAGTAGGCAAAACTAGGATGCTTACCTTTCCAGTAATATTCAGCACCGTGGTACATTTGAGAGTTGCCAGAAGCAACTTCGTCAAAACAGTCAAAGGCACCAACGCGCTCACCTGCTGCAAAGTAAGTGACTTCAATACGACCATTCGTCATATTGTTTAAGCGCTCCGAAAAACGTTGCGCGCCTGTACCCACCCCCGGAAAATCCCGTGGCCAAGTCGACACCATATTGACTTTAATTTGCTTGTTTTTATCCGTTGCAATCGCTGGTGCTGCCACACCAACCGCTGCGGCCATCGCCCCCAAACCAGCGCCTTTCAACAGGTCACGTCTTTTCATGAACGAACATCCTCCTCAATGGTTCATCAAATCAGCTTGAATCAGCTTTAACTCAAAGCTCAATTCAAGGTTTAAATAGTGAGACTAACACGATTCTTTTATGGATGCCGGTACTTGTCAAGTACTGAGGCAACAGGCAACCACTAGCCCGACAAGGGCTCACCTATCTGGCAAGCTCGATATGCCATTAAGCCGCCAATGTCAGCAAGGAAGCATTGCCACCCGAAGCCGTGGTATCAATACTGACCACCCGTTCAGTACAAAAGCGCGTTACACCCTCATCCAATGCGATCAACTGCACACGTATCCCCGCACGCTGCGCCAGCGCTTGTCTCACCGCCAACACCTCATCGCCTTCCAAGGCTACAGCAGCCAGCCTTGGAAAATCTGCTACAGCCTGCGCATTATCAGCAGGTAAAGCAACTAATCCCACCACTGCATCTGGCACACTGGCCTTACGTAGCGCCGCCAAGAATGTCTGTCCCAAGACATTATCCGCTAAAGCTACCGCATTGCCTGCCATTAATGCCCAAACTGCCTGAATCAGCAAAGCTTGTTGATCAAATGCCCCTCCCCCTAAACACAAAACAATTCCACGTCCATGCAGACTAAGATTATTACTTTCGCCGGTAGGCCCTAGCAAATCAGCCTGTGGCTCAAATAATGGTTTAGCCAGCTCTAAAGCTTGCACTCCCTGTTGCTGCCATTCAGCAGGCAACTTAGCCAGTGCTTTTTCCAACACAAGGGCACGATCATGGCGTCGATCCCAAGCCACTTGAGCCATACTCGCTTTATTAACAAAATCTGCAACTGAAATCGCTTCAATCCGCCCACTGTTATGCAACCAAGATAAATGCTTTTTAAATTCAAACTGAGACTGCTTGGGCTGACTAAAGCGACTTAAATAATGAGGCCCACCCGCTTTGGGTCCAGTACCGGACAAACCTTCACCTCCAAAGGGTTGTACACCGACTACAGCACCGATTTGATTGCGATTAACATAAATATTACCGACGTGCGCTCGCTCGCACAGATCCTCCACACGATCATCCAAGCGTGAATGAATACCCATGGTCAAACCGTAACCACTGGCATTAATCTCGGCAATTACCTCTCCCAATGCTTCAGCTTTAAAAGGAATCACGTGTAATACGGGACCAAAAATCTCTTTTTCCAGTTCACTGAATTGTTTTAATGCAATAGCGGTGGGTGCAACAAACAGACCTGTCATTTCCAGTGGATATTCAAATAATATTTGTCCCTTAGCACGGAAAACTTCACAGTGAGCAACAATTGTTTGCTTAGCTTCGGCATCAATCACAGGCCCGACATCTGTAGCAGGATCCCAAGGGTTAGCCACCTGTAACTCACAGGTTGCCCCTTCCAACATCTTCAACACTTTGTCTTTAATATCCTCTTGTATAAACAAGGCACGCAAAGCCGAACAACGTTGCCCCGCACTTTGGAAGGCTGAGTTCACAATATCGCGCACCGCAGCTTCTGGCAGTGCGGTCGAATCAATAATCATGGCATTTAGGCCACCCGTCTCGGCAATCAAGGGAGCGCGGGCATTACCGGCTTTAGCCATTGCCCGATCAATCAAAACGGCTGTCTCTGTAGAACCTGTGAAACACACACCTGCAATCCGTGAATCAGCCGTCAAAGCAGCCCCCACTGTCGCGCCGTCACCGGGTAATAAAGCCAATACAGCCTTAGGCAAGCCAGCTTGTAACATGAGCTCTACTGCACGACTAGCAATCAAAGGCGTTTGTTCAGCCGGTTTGGCAATCACACTATTACCTGCGACCAACGCGGCGGCAATCTGCCCGGTAAAGATAGCAAGTGGAAAATTCCAAGGTGAAATGCACACAAACACGCCCAAACCTTGTCTTGTTTCATCAGCTAACACTTGCCGCGCCTGCTGCGCGTAATAACGCAAAAAGTCCACCGCTTCACGCACTTCCAACACAGCATCTAAACGTGTCTTGCCCGCTTCACGACTCAATAAAGCCATCAATTCAGTGGTATGCGCTTCATACTGATCCGCGATAGCTTCTAAAATGTGCGCACGTTCTGTGACAGATGTATCGCGCCAAGCAGGAAAAGCGTCCAAACTTGTTTGCAAGGCTTGCTGAACCTGCTCGCCATTCGCTTCCAAGACAGTACCCACGTGCTCATTAGCCTCGGCTGGATTAAAAATTACCCTACCCTCGCCTGCTAGTGTTTCAGCGTCAACACTATCAATACCGTCAATAATGGGCATTGCCCGCCATTGCTGGACACGATAAGCGCTCATGCCTGTTTCCAGCTTCTCAGCCATCACGGGCTGATTAATATTCCAACCTTGCGAATTAACACGCCCCGCGCCGTATAAGCCCGTCGGCAAAGGGATATGTGGGTGAGCAATCTGATCCAGTTGCTCCGTGACAGTAATAGGATCACGCACCAAGGTTTCCACAGGTACATCGTCATCTAATAATTGATTAACAAAGGAGGAATTCGCACCATTTTCTAATAAACGTCGAACCAAATAAGCCAGTAAATCTTCATGCACACCAACGGGGGCATAGATGCGTGTCCGGTGGCCAGTTTGCTGCCGCACCCATTCATGCAAAGCCTCGCCCATACCATGCAAGCGTTGGAACTCAAATCCTTTGCTATTGCCTGCCATTTCCAGAATCGCTGCCATCGTTTGCGCATTATGGGTAGCAAATTGCGGGTAAATCACTGCGCGGTTATCTAACATAAAACGCGCCCCCGCCAAATAGGACACATCCGTAGACGTTTTACGGGTAAACACGGGATAAGCTGGCAAACCTAGCACTTGTGCCTGCTTGATCTCCATATCCCAGTAAGCACCTTTTACTAAACGCACTGCAATCTTGCGCTTTAATTCAGACGCTAATGCCTTGACCCACGCTAATACGGGCATAGCCTGTTTAGCATAAGCTTGTATAACAATGCCAAATCCTTCCCATGCTTTAAAATCAGGATTACGCAATACCGCTTCCATGACATCCAGTGATAAATCCAGCCGTTCAGCTTCTTCCGCATCAATATTAAAACCAATATTGGCATTACGCGCCTGCTCAGCCAGTGAAGCGACACGCGGCACTAATTCAGCCATTACACGCTCACGATGAACACGTTCATAACGCGGATGTAGCGCAGATAATTTGACAGAAATACCCGGATTATCATGTACATAATCTGCCTTGGCATGTTCAGAAATTGCTGCAATCGCCTTGGCATAGGCACGAAAATAACGTCTGGCATCGTCCTCAGTACGGGCAGCCTCACCGAGCATATCAAAAGAATGCAGATAAGCTTTGTCTAGCATGGGTTCGGCTCGTTTAAACGCCTCTTCAATGGTGCGCCCCAAAACAAATTGTTGTCCCATGACCTTCATCGCTTGGCCAACAGCCGTGCGTACCATAGGTTCGCCCACCCGCTGTACCAACTTACGTAAAGTGCCACCCATTTTAGTTGCTTCAGTACGTTCATCATTACGAAAAATACGCCCAGTCAGCATCAGCGCCCAAGTAGAAGCATTAATTAATAAAGACTCCGTCTCACCGCGATGCCTCGCCCAATCGGCACTACCAATTTTGTCACGAATCAAGGCATCCAATGTCGGCGCATCGGGAACCCGCAAATAAGCTTCTGCCAAACACATTAAAGCAATACCCTCATCCGTTGATAGGCCGTATTCTGCTAAAAAACTTTCCATTAAATTAGGATTTGGATCAGCGCGTAAAGCTTTTACTAACTGGATAGCCCTGTGATCAATATTTTGACGAGCTTCATGATCCAAGCCATGTTGTGTAAGGCGCGCGCTCACCACATCGGCCTCATCCAAAAACCAGGCTTGATTAATCGTTTCGCGTAGTGTTGACAAATGGGCTGAATGAACTGAATTAGGCATATCGTTCACGAAATCCTCCCCGAACTGCTCTGGCAATAAATAAAAGTATCTTGCATCAGCATAACAACTGTTTCATAGTGTTAATCACTTTATTTTTGCTTTTTTACCTTATTTAATGCTACGCAACCGATGAAATCGCCCCCTCACTCAAATCCTTTGGACTCAGAGAGTAGCCACGCAATGGCGTTGGCTACTTCTTCGGCTGCGCCAGCACGCTTCATCGGTATTAACGGCTCAATGCGTTGAATTCATTGTAGCCCGCTTTAGCGAGGCGCTCGGCTGTGGCCGCGCCGATGCCGCGCGATGCACCTGTGATTAATGCTATTTTTTTCATGTTATTAACCCGGCAAATAAATAAAATTAATCCAGCCACTCGCGGGGGTCGACGCGATAATAGCCTTTTAATTCATCAAACAGAGCCGGATGTTCCGCTGCCATTTCAACAGGCTGTTCGAAGAATGTTTCCGTAATGACTGCAAAAAATTCGGCTGGCTCTGTTGCACCATAATGATCCAATAAGGTGGCATCTCCCTGAAAAGCCGCTCGTTGTAAGGTTTCGAATTCTGCGGTTAAAGCACTCGCCCAGCGATGGTAACGCGCCCGACTTCCTAAAAAGGGCGCACCATTGGTAGCACCCGATTCATGATCCAGTTGATGCGCAAATTCGTGCAGAGCCACATTTTTACCATCTCTAAAATTACGACTACCTTGTAAAACATCTTCCCAAGACAAAATGACCTTACCATTACTCCAAGACTGCCCTAGCAAGCCTCGCAAACGATGTGACGCCAAGCCAGTCTCATCCATGCTTTCTTCACGCGCCACAAAAGCATTGGGGTAAACCAAAATATAACGTAAACCGGAATACACACTAGTACGGCGATTTAGCAATAACAAACAAGCACTGGCTGCAATCGTGACGCGCATCTCATCCGTCATGCTTAGCCCAGCATGACCGCTAAATTGCTTTTCGTGTAGAAATTGTTTGATAAGACGCTGTAATTGTCGTTGCAGGTCACTCGGCATACGCCGATAAACCAGCAAATTGCGTTGCAAAATACGTCGCCACTCACTAGGAAAAGGTCGAGATATAGCTTGCTTGAGGCGATAATAAGGCCAAGCAAAGGCCAATATAGCACCCACAATCAACAGCAATAGCAACAACAGAGAAAAATCAGGCATGTTCAAATCCTTGCTGGTTATTTCTCACTTAGATTTTGTCGGATCACCATTTTTCAAGAGCAGCACCTTAGCAGAAAAGCATTACAAAACTTGTCCTACTGGCTGCTTACACTTACATTACTTGATCCAAGCACCCATTACTTATATCAACTCCCAAGGAATAAACATGAACGCAATCGTATTGGATGGCAAAGCGCTGGCAAGCTCTATGGAAAGCCTTTTGGCTGATCGTGTGAAACACATTAAAGAAAAAATGGATGGCGCTACTCCGATCCTAGTGACTCTTTTAGTCGGTGATGATCCTGCTTCAGCTATTTATGTGCAAATGAAAGGCAATGCCTGTCGTCGAGTTGGTATGGACTCACTCAAAGTAGAGCTGGACAAACACACCACTACAGAACAACTGCTGGCGGAAATCGACCGCTTTAATGAAAACCCACAAGTACACGGCATACTGCTACAACATCCCGTGCCACTACAAATAGACGAGCGTGCCTGTTTTGATCGCATTGCTCTGCATAAAGACGTAGATGGCGTCACCTCTTTGGGCTTTGGGCGTATGTCCATGCAAGAACCTGCTTATGGTTCAGCCACACCCAGCGGCATTATGAGTTTGCTGGAACATTACGATATACCCCTGAGTGGCAAACATGCTGTTGTGATCGGGCGTAGTGCTATTTTAGGTAAACCGATGGCAATGATGCTGTTGAATGCTGATGCAACCGTTACGGTTTGTCATTCGCACACACGTAATTTATCAGATCTAGTTAAACAAGCAGATATTGTGGTTGCAGCGGTCGGCAAACCAGAATTTATTAAGGCTGAGTGGATTAAAGACGGCGCTGTTGTGGTGGATGCAGGCTACCACCCCGGTAAAATCGGTGATATAGCAATGGCAGGTGTCCCAGAACGCTGCTTGGCCTATACCCCTGTGCCAGGTGGTGTTGGCCCTATGACGATTGCCACGCTGATTCGCCATACTGTAGAAGCAGCGGAACATCGCCTTGCTTAAGTGTTAAACATTACTGCATTCCTGCGGGATATGGGCTATGCTGGAGGACGCTTTGAGAAAGGTATCCATCTGTTATAGAGAGTGAATGATTATGAGTCGTGATATTGTTGTATTGAGTGCTGTGCGTTCTGCCATTGGCACTTTTGGGGGTTCCTTGAGCAGCATAGAACCCAGTGAACTCGGTGGCCAAGTCATGAAGGAGGCAGTCAAGCGCTCGGGTGTTGACCCCGAACAAATCAATTATGTCACCGTAGGCAATTGTATTCCGACAGATGCTCGCTATGCTTATGTCGCGCGTGTTGCCTCCATCCAAGCGGGTTTGCCCAAAGAATCTATCGCTATGACAGTCAATCGACTGTGTAGCTCCGGTTTACAGGCCATCGTTTCCACTGCCCAAAGTATTATGCTGAATGACTGCGATTATGGCATTGGTGGCGGTGTGGAAGTGATGTCCCGCTCTGGCTATATGTCAACCGCCCTACGCAGTGGCGCACGTATGGGTGATACCCAGATGATAGATTTAATGGTTGCAAGCTTAAATGATCCTTTTGGCGTAGGTCACATGGGCATTACCGCAGAAAATCTGGCCGAAAAATGGAATATTACCCGCGAACAGCAAGATGAGCTGGCACTAGAGTCGCAACGACGGGCAGCCCATGCGATTAAAGAAGGTCGCTTTCAATCACAGATTGTTCCAGTCACGCTTAAAACCCGTAAAGGGGAAATCACTTTCGATACGGACGAGCATGTCAAAGCGAATACTACGCTGGAAACCTTGGCAAAAATGCGCCCTGCTTTTAAAAAGGACGGAACCGTCACGGCGGGTAATGCTTCCGGTCTGAATGATGGCGCAGCTTTCTTTGTACTGGCGGCGGCTGATGTTGCTGAAAAAGCAGGACAAAAAGCCATGGCGCGCTTGGTATCTTATGCAGTAGCGGGTGTACCCAATGAAATTATGGGTGAAGGCCCTATTCCAGCGACCAAGATGGCTTTAAAAAAAGCAGGTTTGAGTTTGGATCAGATGGATGTGATCGAGTCCAATGAAGCCTTTGCTGCTCAGGCAATTACTGTAGCACGTGGTTTAGAGTTGGATATGGAAAAAACCAACCCTAATGGTGGTGCTATTGCACTCGGTCACCCCATCGGCTGCTCTGGTGCATTTATTGCAACTAAAGCACTGTATGAACTGCAACGCATTAATGGCAAATACGCTCTAGTCACCATGTGCATTGGTGGCGGACAAGGTATTGCGGCCATTTTTGAGCGTATGTAAAACCAAGCCTGCTTATTTACCATTTACCCTTCATGCACGCAGCACGCAGCTTCTCCTTTCGGGGAAGCTGTCGACAATCATCAGTATTCTTTATAAAAATCACCAACAAATAAACTGACAGCGCGTTATAATCCCGCTTTGTTTTAAAAAACTAGCAATGTATACGTTCCGATAGTGCTGCTGTTAATGGGCTGTTTAATAAATGCAGATATGTCAACAATGTTGCATATGCACACTTGGAAACATGCCGAAACCAAGCTATTATTAGCGCCCTGTCAGCAAGCCTGTCGACAATCCAATGCTTCAATCTAAAGTCATGCCCAACATAGGTTTCACTAAATATGAAGACCACTAATAGACCTTTATCTCCTCATCTCGGTATCTACAAGCCGCAATTAACCTCCGCCTTATCCATTTTACACCGTGCCACCGGCATTGCCTTGGCGGTTGGCAGCTTACTGGTGGTTTACTGGCTGACGGCACTGGCAACTGGACCCGAAGCCTACGCCAAAGCCAGTGCTGTACTGAGTTCTTGGTTTGGCACATTGATCTTGCTTGGCTGGACTTGGGCGCTTTTTTATCACATGTGTAATGGTATTCGTCATTTGATCTGGGACAGTGGTAATGGCTTTGATTTATCGACCACCTATCTGACTGGAAAAATCGCGGTAGTCGCGCCAGTTGTACTCACTATTTTGTTATGGCTCGTCGTCTAAGCTGGAGGAAGCAAGCAGCATGAGTATTGTAACACCTTTAAAAAAAGCACGCGGTCTGGGCTCCGCCAAAGAAGGAACACACCATTGGTGGATGCAACGGGTAACAGCTATTGCTTTGATTCCACTAATTTTATGGTTCTTATATTCAATCATCGCCTTAAACGGTGAGCCTTATGAAGTAGCACTGAATCACTTTATATCGCCATTCAATGCAGCAATAGCCAGTTTATTTATTTTGGCTGCTTTTTATCATGCCTCCCTCGGTTTGCAAGTTGTGATTGAAGATTATATCCATCATGAAACAAGGAAACTGGCTGCCTTAATTGGCATGAAGTTTTTCTTAGCAGTGACAGGAGCTACCAGTATTTTTGCTATTTTACGTGCTGCTTTCGGAAACTGAGGAGATAAGCATGTCTGAGTACAAAATTGAAAACCATACCTATGATGTCGTTGTGGTTGGCGCAGGCGGGGCTGGTTTGCGTGCTACCTTCGGCATGGCGGTCAAGGGCTTATCGACAGCTTGTATTACCAAGGTTTTCCCCACACGCAGTCATACGGTTGCAGCACAAGGCGGCATGTCAGCCGCATTAGGTAATATGGGCCCAGACAAGTGGCAGTGGCATATGTATGACACGGTCAAAGGTTCTGATTGGTTGGGCGACCAAGATGCCATTGAATACATGTGTCGGGAAGCCATTCCAGCCGTGATTGAGCTGGAGCACCAAGGTGTTCCTTTTTCACGTACAGACGATGGTCGTATTTACCAGCGTCCTTTCGGTGGCATGACCACCAATTATGGCGAAGGCATCGCGCAACGAACTTGTGCAGCCGCTGACCGTACAGGTCATGCTATTTTACATACTTTGTATCAACAATCGCTTCGCCACCATGCTGAGTTTTATATTGAGCATTTCGCTACTGATTTGATCATGGATGAGCAAGGTGTTTGCCGTGGCGTACTGGCTTGGGATTTGGCAACGGGTGTACTACGTATCTTCCGTGCACAAATGGTAGTTTTGGCCACCGGCGGTTATGGTCGCGCTTATTTCTCGGCTACCTCAGCACATACTTGTACAGGGGATGGTAATGGCATGATTATTCGTGCTGGCCTGCCTTTACAAGATATGGAATTTACCCAATTCCACCCGACTGGCATTTATGGTGCTGGTTGTTTGATTACCGAAGGTGTACGTGGTGAAGGCGGTTATCTGACGAATGCTCAGGGTGAGCGCTTTATGGAACGTTATGCGCCAAATGCTAAAGATTTGGCCTCGCGGGATGTGGTGAGCCGCTCCATGACGATTGAAATCAATGAAGGTCGCGGCGTGGGTGCAAAAGCCGACCATATTCACCTTCACTTGGAGCATTTAGGTGCTGAAGTGATTCATGAGCGTCTGCCGGGTATTGCTGAAAGTGCACGTATTTTTGCAGGCGTCGATGTTACCAAGGAACCTATCCCTGTCTTGCCTACGGTGCATTACAATATGGGTGGTATTCCAACCAACTACCATGGCGAAGTAGTGACGTTAAAGGAGGGTGATCCTGACTGTGTCGTACCGGGCTTAATGGCCATAGGTGAATGTGCTTGCGTTTCTGTGCACGGCGCAAATCGTCTAGGCTCTAACTCGCTCCTAGATATTGTGGTCTTCGGGCGTGCCGCCGCTAATCGCTGTGCTGAAACGATCAAGCCTGGTGCTAATCAACCTGAATTACCTAGCAACAGTAAAGCAAAAGTGCTGGATCGTTTTAATCAGATTCATCATGCCAGTGGCAGCCGTTCTACGGCTGAGGTTCGTGATGACATGCAACACGCCATGCAGAAACATGCTGCCGTTTTTCGTACAGGTGAGTCGCTGCAAGAAGGCGTGGGTAAGGTGAATACGATCTATGCTAGCTATCAAGATGTTTCTATTAAAGACCGTAGCTTGGTTTGGAACTCAGACCTCATGGAAACCTTTGAGTTAGCCAATTTGCTGGAGTGTGCACAAACCTCGGTGCAATGTGCGCTCAATCGTACAGAAAGTCGCGGTGCCCATGCGCGTGAAGATTATCCCGATCGGGATGATAAGCACTGGATGAAACATTCCATTGCGTGGCTGGATGATAAAGGTACAGTATCTATTGATTACCGTCCGGTGCATACCTACACCCTGACTGACGATATTGAATACATTCCACCCAAGAAGCGTGTCTATTAAGGAAGCAAAATAATGGCAGAATTCAAACTACCCGTTCATTCGGTCATCAAAGAAGGTAAAACCTGGCCTGCTCCTAGCACAGCCAAGCGTATTAAAAATTTCCGCATTTACCGTTATGATCCTCACAACGGTCAAAACCCGCGCTGGGACACCTTCCAGATTGATCTAGACGATTGTGCACCTATGGTATTGGACGCACTATTAAAGATTAAAAACGAAATTGATCCTACTTTAACCTTCCGCCGCTCCTGTCGTGAGGGGATTTGTGGCTCTTGTGCCATGAACATTGGTGGCACGAATACGCTGGCTTGTATCAAGGCAATTGATGACTTTGCGGGTGACATTACTATTAGCCCATTACCACACATGGAAGTCATTAAAGACTTAGTGCCTGATCTCACACATTTTTATGCGCAGTATGCTTCCATTAAGCCTTGGATGCAGACGACTACCCCCGTACCTCAAGACCGCGAACGTTTACAGTCACCCGAAGATCGTAAAAAATTGGACGGTTTGTATGAGTGTATTTTGTGTGCCAGTTGCTCCACTTCCTGCCCAAGCTACTGGTGGAATGGCGACCGCTATTTGGGACCTGCTGTTTTACTGCAAGCTTATCGTTGGGTAATTGATAGCCGTGATGAGGCAACCGGCGAACGTTTGGATAGTTTACAAGACCCGTTCAAATTGTATCGCTGCCACACCATTATGAACTGTACCAATACCTGTCCTAAAGGGCTGAATCCTGCCAAGGCGATTGGTCAGTTG
The DNA here is from genome assembly GCA_002747435.1 of Pseudomonadota bacterium. Taxonomy (GTDB): domain Bacteria; phylum Pseudomonadota; class Gammaproteobacteria; order Thiotrichales; family Thiotrichaceae; genus Thiolinea. The sequence goes on along the minus strand of PDPH01000003.1, from coordinate 4,092 downwards.
AAATTAAAAATGCTGGAGCGGATCTAAACCAGACTGCTTACCAACAAAATCCCCCCTTATCCTTAGGGGGGATAGCGGAGGACTGGACTGAGGGGTTTCCATGAATGAATTATCACAGTATGCCTTTCGCTGTCGCCGTGGCATGAAAGAACTGGATGTTGTATTAGAGCGCTATTTAAAAGGGGCTTTTCGACAAGCTGATGTGATGGAAAAACAATGTTTTGATGAATTGCTCGAACTTCAGGATCCACAATTATTTGCTTGGATTTTTGAACTGGAAGCTGTGCCGAAGCACTATCAGGCACTCACTGCTAAAATCAGGCAGTTCAGTTGATTAATAGGGCGTAAGAGGCAAGCATGGCGGAATTGATCGATTTATCCCCCAAAACAGCTTATCAATATTTGCGGGACAACCCTGATAACAGTGTGCTGGTAGATATACGTTCCTACATAGAGTATTTATTTGTCGGTCACCCCATAGGCTCAGTACACATTGCTTGGATAGATGAGCCCGACTGGGATATTAATCCGCATTTTGCCCAAGCAGTAGAAGAGCTGCTAAAACGGCGCTGTACAGGCTTTGATCCTAAAACACAGGTTTCAGTTGTCTTGTGCTGTCGCAGTGGCAAACGAACCCGTGACGCAGGTGCTGCCTTACTCGAAGCGGGCTTTAAGCATGTGTTACACGTAGATGAAGGCTTTGAGGGTGAGCGCGACGAAAACAATCACCGTAGCACACTCGGCGGTTGGCGTTTCCACGGACTTCCTTGGGAACAAGGTTGACAAGCCGTCAGCATTAGGCACAATCAACTCAGGTCACTATTACGCTGCTTGACCTAACCTAGCTATACCCCATTTAGATAGGCGCGTGCTTTGCTGCTTTTTTGTTACTATACTTACAACGATTCAGCATTCAGACTGAAACCCCGCAACCCTACGTCAGGATAATATTAAAAGGAGTCCCTGGACGATGAAATTCAGAACCCTGCTCATACTGTTTATTGCCGGAACCTGGGGTATCGGCAGTTGGTGGTGGTATACCTGTAAGATAAAAGGCTTTTGTGGCATCCCAGATACTAGCCATCACGCCAGTACAGAAAACCGTAGCAATGATACCAAACATGATCCTCTGGCCGTCGCCGGCACAGACTCCGCTAACGATACTCATACCACAACAAGCGCCGCAGCAAACCGTGCTCAGGATCAGGATACGGCTAATTTCAGCACCTATGACAGCAAGGACAATAATACGCCCGAAGAAGCCTTGATCCTAGCCAATACTGAAGCAACGGATAAGCCATTCACTGAGGCAGCGGATACAGCAGCTATCGCAGCTATCACTGAAGAAGATACTCGTACCCACAGTGTCTTCGTAGACACGGATGAGCCAAACGAAACGGATAAAACAGACACAGAAGCCAACAGCACAGACCACACCCCAGACACCATTAAAGACCACTGGAAGCGCCAAACTGACTTAGTAACGGCTGATGAAACAAGCCATGACAACCCAAACACTGTGCTTACTGAAGAAGATATAGCGCAAGATGAGCCAGACATTCAGCTAGAAAACCCAGCCTCGTCTGATAGCCCAACACAACCACAAGCGACCACCTCAGTCGCAGAAGATGCAGATGCACAAACATCAACAAGCGATGCGGAGCAGGCAGATAAAGATACAGCCAGCGATACCAAGGATAGCGATGATGCAGAAAATGAGGATGCTGTCAGTGACACTGCCAAGACAGATGCAGATGCACAAATGTCAGCAAGCGATGCGGAACAGGCAGATAAAGATACAGTCAGCGACACCAAGGATAGCGATGCGGAACAGGCAGATAAAGACACAGCCAGCGATACCAAGGATAAGGATATTGCAATAGAGCAACACACTGATAACACTGAAGTCGATGACTCAAACGCGGAGCAAGCCAAAACAGATAACACCAGTAATCTTACAAGCACTAGCAGCAATACCCGTCAGCCCGCCTCACAAACTACAAGCAATGCTACACAACGAAACCCCAGAACTAATGACCGTGAATTTAGCATTGAAAAAACCAGCAAAACCTTTCCGGGTAGCCAGTTACAAGGTGCTTTACTGTACTTTCCCTTTCGCTCCAATGAGCCACGCATGTCTGATAATGTTGCCACTTATTTCGAACAGATTGTTGCTTATCTGAAGAAAAATAAACGAGCCAGTATTAAACTAGTGGGGCACACCGATAGCGTAGGCCGTGCTGCATCCAATGAGCGCTTAGGTTTGGAGCGCGCTAATGAAATCCGCGATTTACTAGTCAAGCTAGGTGCCTCCAGTCAACAAATTACGACAGCATCCAAAGGTGAAACTGAACCGCTTGCCAACAACCGAACCGATGAAGGCCGTCGCAAAAACCGCCGTGTTGAACTCATTCCGGCCCAATAATCTTAAGGAGACGAGATATGTTTCAAGACATTACTACCCGTTATGACCTGAGCAACGCCGGACTTGAAGTACTGGTCATGGTGGCCGTGGCGTTTCTGTTAGGCTTCCTGTTTTGCTATGTACAAAATAAGTCAGATCACTGAACCAAACGCTAGATAAGGAAGCATACCGTGAACGAAAGTCAATACACGTTTGGAACAGCCAGCTTGGAAATCCTAATTTTACTGGCTGTTGCCTTTATATTGGGCGCATTACTGTGTTACGTTTTAAAAGCACAGGGCTGGTGTTGTCGTCAACGAGAAGAAATGGATGAGGAAGAAGAAAGTGCTTTCCACCTCAGCTTGGACACGCAAAGCATGACTATTCCCCCGCCACCTCATAAATCTACTCAAATTCCCGCAGGTTTAAGCGGTGGTAGTATGACTTATGAGGCTGATTTAGGCAGCTTGTTACGTGGCCGTTCTGCTCCTGAAACACCTTCCAGTAGCAGAGCAGCTAGTGTTTCACCCACTCGCCCTGCCCCTGCGTCAACAGCGGAGCAACCATTTGCCAGAGAAACCCGTGCAAAGCCGCCTGAATCATCCGCATCCGAGCCGCGCTTAAGCCCCTTTGAGCGACGTGCAGCCGCCATTGCATCTGCACCGCCGTCCAGTGGCCGTTTTCTGGATAGTTCAACCCCTGTAGACATCGAACCGGCGCATAATTTGTTCCTAGATATGCCCTCAGAGGATCAGGAGGATGATCTGGGTATATTAGATGGGATTACTGAAGCAGCCAAAGAAGTCTTACATCAGGCAGGCATTAAAAGCTTCGCCAAACTGGCAACCATGGATAGGGATGATTTACGCTCACTGCTGGATGCTAATGGCGACTTCAGCGCTTACGAGCCAAAATCTTGGCCTTATCAAGCTGAACTGGCTGCTAAACAGAATTGGGATAGATTGCGGGAATATCAAGACTTCTTACGAGCAGGAAGGCGCTAAGAGCCTGTTTAAGATCTTTATTGGTGTAAACTGGCATTTTCAATTGTCCGATCTATCTAGCGGTGAGAAAAGCGTGCCCAAGTAATATAGGCCGTCAAAAATTTAAACAAATCCGTCTATTGCTAGAAGTTGGGCGCAAATATACAAAACCCCGTGTGCTTGATTTAAAGGTCATGCCGAAACACTGGGTAGTTGAACGCTCTTTTGCCTAGTTGGAGGAAAGACGGAAGTGCAAATTGATCGTGTTCCCAAAACGTAGGTGTCGCAGCCCCCGGTATTTTTACCGACCCGAGAATTGCTCACGCTCTACGCAGGATTTGTTTCTGTCTATGATAATCACTATCTGGAGTTTGACGAAACCTATAGAGATACCTGTGTGCTGCTTGGTGCATCTGCATTAAAGGAAGCCAGAGAGAAGAAGGCGTCAGAACTTCTCAAGCCCTTGGAAGAAGCGATGGGCGGGCGCGTACCTGTATAGACCCGAATGATCATAACTTTATACTCTTGCACTCGTTTCATCCCCACACACATGGGGAACACCTTAGCCTGTTACTCATCGGCCTGCTCAACAGCGGTTCATCCCCACACACATGGGGAACACGGGGGGCTGTCTCCAGCTTCACCATTCGCCATCGGTTCATCCCCACACACATGGGGAACACAGCGCACATCAACCACACACAT
>PDPH01000011.1 GCA_002747435.1 Pseudomonadota bacterium | reverse complement strand
CCCTAAATACCTCAACGACGAAACCCCCGAAGCTTGGCGCGAATGGCTGTTGGCGATTAACGATAGCCTTGACGAGGAAGTGGACGAAACCCACTACCACAAGCCCGGTGTACAAAAAATCCTTACCTCTATTCAGAAAAATACCCTCACCCCCGAAGATCTTGCGCGCATGAAAGATGAGTACAGCGAAGAGATCTTGCGCCGTGAAGAATGGGACAAAGCTGAGAAACAAGGGCGGGCAAAAGGACAAGAAGAAGGGCGAAAAGAAGGACGAGAAGAAGGCGCAAAAACAAAAACCTTGGACATTGCCCGTCAGCTATTGGATGTACTGGATGATCATACCATTGCCCGAAAAACAGGCTTGACGGTTAAAGAGGTTGCACAATTGCGTCTGGAGAGCCAATAAGCGTACAACTTGCCCAGTCACTATTAACTCCCACTTTCCCTGATCACATTTTATAATACACTGCATGCAAACTCACAACAAAAACCAGTTCCAAGAAAACCTTAACTTTGTACTGATGTTAGGACTGCTTCTGTTCGCCCCTTGGGTCGCCAGCGGAAAAAGTATTTATGCCTTGTTAGTGCTGGAGTTAGCAGCACTGGCTCTATTGGCTAGCCTGTTCTGGAATCCGTTTATACCCAAACGTCTACCCATGATCGTTTGGCTTAGCCTTGGTTTACTGGCTTCAATACCTTTACTTTATCTAATTAGCTTTAGCAGTCCTCTTTGGCAAGAGCTGCCCCATCCCGACCATTACCAAGCAGCTGTAACTTGGCTTCAGCAGCAAGATAGTGAGTACAAGGCTTGGCTAGCGCCCAGTATAGTCCCTCAAAAAACCTTACATGCACTATTAGCGCTCTTGCCTTTATTGGCTATTTTTATTGCGGCTAGCTCCACACCCGTTCGTAAACTGACAGGAGCGATTTACGCTTTATTAATATTGGCTTCAATCCAAGCAATTTGGGGCATACTGCAATACACGATGGGGCTTGAACAGCTATATGTTTGGGGTTCAAAGCATAGTGGCGGCAACGCCCGAGCTACTTACCTTAATCGTGATCATTATGTTGCCTTAATGTACTTAGTACTGCCTTTAAGCATTGGCTTATTCTCACTTAATATCGGTAAATACACGCAAATCAAGGAAAGTGATAATAAAACCAAGTTTGATCGCTGGTTAATCAAAACACTGCTTCTGGCATTAGCTACTTTTCTGCTATTAATCGCAGCGCTGTTTAGCCGTTCCCGTACGGGCATTTTCCTAATGATTTTAGCCATTTTCATGTCTGCTCTACTATTTGCTAGGCATGTTGGTGGGAAACGAAGTGCTGGTTTAACCACCACCGTGACAATGCTTGCTTTCGGCATGGCCTCTAGTGTTGGACTCATTCCTGTGGTGAACCGCTTCATCGCCATTAACCCAATGGAGGATTTTCGTTGGGAAATGGCCGCCACTGCGATAGTCGGTATTAAAGCCTTTTTCCCACTGGGTAGCGGTCCCGGCACATTCCAGGAAATTTATAGAACCGTCCAACCCTACGACCAAAGACACTTTATTAACCATGCCCACAACGACTATCTAGAACTTCTCTTCGAGATTGGTGCGGTCGGTATACTAGTGCTCGCTTTGTTGCTCATCCTGTACATCTACGGCTGGTTTTCATTACGCGGTATGCGCTGGCATGAAATCCGCTTTATTAAAGTGGGTGCGGGTATTAGTCTATTCCTTATGATGTTACATTCATTAGTCGATTTTAATATGCACACTCCGGCTAATGCCTTGATTGTGGCTTTTCTGACGGGTGTTTTCCTAGCAAAGATTCCCGAGGATGAGTTACAGCGTTCGCATCGCCGCCGACGCAGACGGCATTCAAAAAGTCATTCTCAAAAGGCAGAAGAACCGTTATGATCAACTGGTAATTGAGCGCAGCTTGATCCCTATCTTAGCAACTTACTCCCCACTGGCTTACAGTTTTAAATAAATAACAAAGGTCTTCCCATGAAAATTGCCGTTGTTGGAACTGGCTATGTCGGGCTTTCCAATGCCCTACTCCTCGCACAACATAATGAAGTGATTGCACTGGACATTGTTCCTGAAAAAATCGAGCTATTGAATCATAAGCAATCCCCGATTGTGGATGCTGAAATAGAAGACTTTTTACAAAACAAGGCGCTAAATTTTCAAGCCACTTTAGACAAGCATGAAGCTTATCGTGGTGCTGATTATGTGATTATTGCCACACCGACTGATTACGATATCCAAAGCAATTATTTCAACACGAGCTCAGTCGAGGCCGTGGTTAAAGAGGTAATGCGTATTAATCCAACAGCCGTTATGGTGATTAAATCAACCATACCTGTGGGTTATACGCAAAGTTTGCGCGAGGAAACGGGGAGTTCCAATATTATCTTTTCACCCGAATTTTTGCGGGAAGGTTTAGCCTTGTATGACAATTTATATCCTTCACGGATTGTTATAGGCGAGCGCTCTGAGCGGGCGGCTACCTTTGCAGAGCTGTTACAACAAGGTGCACTGAAAAAAGCCATTCCGGTTTTATTTACTGACTCTACCGAAGCGGAGGCCATTAAATTATTTGCCAATACTTATCTGGCGATGCGCGTGGCTTATTTCAATGAATTGGATACTTATGCCGCCATTCATGGTTTGGATACTCGGCAAATTATTGAAGGTGTTAGCCTCGATCCACGCATAGGTAATCATTACAATAACCCGTCTTTTGGTTATGGTGGCTACTGTTTACCTAAAGACACCAAACAATTATTAGCTAATTACAATAAAGTGCCGCAAAACCTGATCCAAGCCATTGTCTCAGCCAATTCAACCCGTAAAGACTTTATTGCTGACAGCATTATTCAACAAAAACCTAAAGTCGTTGGTGTGTATCGTCTGATTATGAAAAGCGGCTCCGACAATTTCCGTGCTTCGTCGATTCAAGGCATTATGAAACGCATTAAAGCCAAAGGTATTGAAGTCGTATTATACGAGCCTGAAATGCCTGAAGACGACTTTTATCATTCCCGCGTCATTCGTGAGCTCAATGAGTTTAAAGCTATAAGCGATGTGATTATTGCCAATCGTATGCACGATGATCTGGAAGCAGTAAAAGATAAAGTGTATACACGGGATTTATTTGGCAAGGATTCATAGATTCTTAAAACAACTAATTCCGACAAATCCCCAAACGCTGCAAATGACGTGGGCTGTTTTCCCAGTCTTCTTCTACGCGCACCCAGAGTTTCAGCATAGTTTTTTTTTGCAAAAAACTTTCCAATGAAATACGTGCTGAGCTACCAATACGCTTAAGCATTTCGCCTTTACGACCAATCACTATCCCCTTCTGACTCTCTCTACTGACCCAAATAACGGCATCTATTTCAATAAGTGCTGCTTTTTCTTCAAAGCGCTCAATCTCAACCGCTGTAGAATAAGGCAGTTCTTGATGCAGGTAATTCATTAATTGTTCACGAATCAGTTCTCCACTGATAAAGCGAATAGATTGGTCGGTAATATCATCTTCGGCATACGCCCACTCCCCCTCGGGCATAGCTTTGCACAAAGCCTGTTTTAGTGCCGCAATATTCGTTCCCTTTGTCGCAGATAATGGAAAGATTTCAGCAAAGTCACGTTTGCTGCTAATTTCTTGCAACCAAACAAGCAGTGCTTCTTTCTGCTGGATACGATCCACTTTATTGGCAAGCAGCAGCACAGGTACTGTTAGGTGCTGCAAGTGTTCCAGCACCAGACTATCTTCTTCCGTCCAACGCAAGGCTTCCACCACCATCACCACAGCATCCACATCCTCCAGTGCAGCCACTGCTTCGCGGTTAATAGTTTTATTTAACAGACTTTTGGCCGTTTTGTGTATACCGGGCGTATCTAAAAAAACGATTTGGGTATCGCCTTCAGTGAGTATGCCACGAATATTGTGGCGCGTCGTTTGAGGCTTATCAGCAACAGCCGCTACCTTAAAGCCGAGTAGTTCATTCATTAAGGTGGATTTGCCAACATTAGGGCGTCCAGCAATGGCAAGCTGCCCAAATTTAGCCACGTTCAATCACCTGCTGAAATGCTTTAGCCGCTGCATCTTGTTCAGCCTTACGGCGACTACTAGACATGCCTTGAGTGCGAATATTAAAAACGGCTACATGACACTCTGCGGTAAAGCTTTGTCGATGCGCTTCGCCTTCAATATGTAACAAATTATACTTTGGCAACTCATAGCCTCGTGATTGTAGAAACTCTTGCAGACGACTTTTAGGGTCTTTTAAATCGTCTTCGGTTGGCAAATTTCGTAAGCGCTCACCATAAACAGAGAACACAAATTTCTCAGCTTTGGACAAGCCTTGTTCCAAATAAATACAGCCAATCAAAGCTTCCAAAGCATCAGCCAGAATAGACTTACGCCGAAACCCGCCACTTTTTAGCTCACCTGGCCCTAAACGCAAAAAATCACCCAGCTTTAAATCAGCCGCTAACTGTGCCAAAGCCGTTTCATTGACCAAAGAAGCACGTAGCCGACTGAGATACCCTTCGCTAGCGCGCGGAATACGGCGGTAAAGTTCCGTGGTGATAATGAGCCCCAGCACACTATCACCAAGAAACTCCATGCGTTCATTGTGTTTGCCATTGGCACTTCGATGCGTGATGGCTCGAACAAAAGTGTCCGTAGCCATCAAATCCCGTGATAGGAGTTTGTTCAGTTTTTCCAATCCCTTGCGCCTCCTGAGTTAAGGCTTATTCAACTCCACTGCATGTTCAAACGACAGCAAAAAATCAATATTGGCCATCCAGTGCTTTTTAGTTTCGTATTTTACCTGAAGCATTTTAATACTCTTGTTTTCAGGCTTCGGTACTATAGCAAAATGCTCTCGCTGAATATTATACAAACCATTGATATTTAAATAATCATCCAGTTTACGTCGTAATACCTGAGTATTGCCAGACCTGACGTCAGCATCCTGAGCAACCTCTTCCATTAAAGAACGGACAGAATAAAATTCTGTATAAGAGGGCACTAGTTTCACCGCCGTAATAAGAATAAAAGCAATCAAACCGACCATGAGCAATGTTGTTGTCAAAGTTGCACCGTATTGTGTTTTTTTCATCATTATTATTGTCCTGTTTTATTATTAATTCTTAAGTGCTTTTTCCCATTTAGTGAATCGAACCAATCCTAGAGAAATTAAAGCCATCGCCATTCCAGTTAAAATGAAACCATACCAACATGGCACGACCTACTAGATTGCCTTCCGGTACTAATCCCCACGCGCGACTATCATTACTGCGATCACGATTATCACCCATAACGAAATAATGCCCTTCAGGAACGGTGATTTCACCTACCCGACCAGCCGATCTAGGCACAATCAGTATATCATGGTTTAGGTGTTCTAGGTTTTCTGTTAGACGTAAGGTGGGACGAAGCAGATTATTCTGGTCACGCGCATTATATTCCCCAACAGGTATATGCTTGACAGCCTTGCCATTCACATACAAATCTTTATTATCCCAACGCACCCGATCCCCGGGCACACCAATCACCCGCTTAATATAATCCGTACTAGGATCATTCGGATAACGAAACACGACAATATCACCCTGCTTGGGCTCACCCAAAGGTATAATTTTAGTATGTAGCACCGGCAAGCGGATGCCATAGGAAAACTTGTTGACCAAAATAAAATCACCCACTTCTAGTGTAGGCAACATGGAGCTAGAGGGAATACGAAACGGCTCAACCAGAAAAGAGCGCAATAATAAAACAATTAGTAATACCGGAAAAAAAGAGCGCGCGTATTCCACATACCAAGGCTCCGTTGTCTGACTTTTGTCTTTAGCTCGCTGTATCAAAACATATATCAGCCAAATCAGCCCCGTTATAATAGTCGCTAATACTAGCCAAAATTCCATATCGATATCCATGTACCGTATCCCTTGATTTTCTTTACTTATCACTCACTTTAAGTACAGCGAGAAAGGCTTCCTGAGGAATTTCAACGCTGCCCACCTGCTTCATACGTTTTTTGCCTGCTTTTTGTTTTTCCAGCAGCTTACGCTTCCGGCTAACATCCCCACCATAACATTTAGCCAATACATTCTTACGTAAAGCCTTGACCGTAGTGCGCGCAATAATATGCGCACCAATAGCTGCTTGAATAGCCACTTCAAACATTTGGCGTGGAATCAAATCCTTCATGCGCTCAGCCAATGCTCGTCCGCGTATCTGGGCAAAATCACGATGCACCATTAAAGCTAAAGCATCTACACGTTCACCATTGATTAAAATATCAACACGCACCATCGGGGCAGCTTCAAAACGATTTAACTCATAATCAAAGGAAGCATAGCCGCGACTGA
>PDPH01000002.1 GCA_002747435.1 Pseudomonadota bacterium | reverse complement strand
ACCGATACTGGCAGGTGCTTTTTTCTCGGCAATGGTTCTGCCATTGGCATCAATAACCGAGAAAGTAACCGGCGAACAAGTGTTCATACCCACCGCACTGATATGGATTGGCTCAAAATCAATCACCAGTTTCGTTGTTTGACCTGCCGTTATGGTAAAGGGCGTTTTAATTTTAAACTCATTGTATTTGGAAATTAAAAAGTATTCGCCGACAGGAATACGTTCTTTACAGGCTTCTTCTTTATAAGAATCACAGTATGTTATTTGTTTATTCTCATCTTCATCAATAGGCTGGTAAATCCGATGACCAGCCTCAACCTGCTTTCCGCCTTCAGTTTCAAAGGCAGTAATTTCCACCTTACCCGTTTGACCCATAATGATATTGAGATTGGTGGTTTGACCTGCGGTTACCGTAAAGGGGGTTTTAATTTTAAATTGATTGTATTTGGAAATTAAAAAGTATTCGCCGACAGGAATACGTTCTTTACAGGCTTCTTCTTTATAAGAATCACAGTATGCTATTTGTTTATTCTCATCTTCATCAATAGGCTGATAAATCCTGTGACTGGCCTCAACCTGTTTCCCCCCCTCGGTTTCAAAAGCCTTAATGTGTACATTGTATTTAGAGGACACCGGTTTCGGCTCAGGCTTGGGTTGCGGCGGTGTTTTTTGCACGGTTTTTACCACGGTTTGCATGGCCTGATTTAGGGCTTGGGCATTTTTTGCCGAAAAATACTGCCCACCCGTCGCCTCAGCGACGCAAGATAACTGGGCATCGGTTTCCTTATCGACATTAAAACCGATGACATGAGCAACGAAATCAATGCCTTGTTTTTCCAGTTCCCTAGCAGTGGCACACGGATCGGCATCGCAGGTTTCCTTGCCATCACTGATTAGAATCACTGTGGCTTTATCCTCGGTATAACGCAACGTATCCGCAGCTTGCTGCAAGGAGCGGCTGATCGGCGTTTTGCCCTTAGGGGAAATGCCCTTGACCTGGGTCAGCAAGGCGTTTTTGTCAAAACCGCTAATCGGTACCAGCACTTCAATATCATCACAGTCACCTTTTCGCCGGTGGCCGTATGCCATCAGGCCCAATTGTGTTTCCGGGTTCCACTGTCCCACCACCTGCTTGAGTGCATCTCTGGCAACGACAATTTTCTCCTGACCATCCACGCGCCCCCACATACTGCCGGAGGCGTCAAAAACAATCATGGCCTGCTCGGCAGCCGACGCTGTGTTCATCAAGAAGAAGCTTGACAAGCCCGTCAATAAAAGTGTTGATAACAGTATTTTTTTCATAAGGTTACTCCGAAAATGGGCATAAAGAAAACGCTGGACTGCCTGCGTTGTGATGTACAGATGAAGAAGAGGGGCAATGTGAAAAGTAAACAACCAATAACTTTCATTTTATTATTTTCGATTTATCTTTATTAATAAACAACTTCGAGCGCTAGTATACCCCTAGCAGAAGCAAAAAGCTTTTATCTATATCAGACAGTGTCCGGCTTTAAGCGCGTATTTTGTCAGTGATTCGATCAACTAACGATTCCAGAACTTTTTATGTTCACGACGATACGCTTCGACCTTCACTTCTGCAACATGTGGTGAAAAATCCACATGAATCGCACCACTGTCGATTGTACTGAACAATGCAATGCCCGCTCGCTGATAACGCGCGACTACATCAGGATGCGGATGCCCAAAAGCATTACGATAACCTGCACTGACAATTGCAATCTCAGGCTCAACCGCCTGTAACCACTCGGCTGAAGAAGATGTTTTGCTTCCATGATGTCCTACCAGCAATACATCCGACTTTAATTCACTGAACTGACGTATTAATTGTCGCTCAACAGCCTGCGCAATATCAGCAACCAATAAAACAGACTGATTACCATTACTCACTCGTATGACACAAGAAAAATCATTATCACTCTGGGTCTGTGTCGTATCGCTAGGATGCAATACCGTAAAATCCACCCCATCCCAACGCCAAGTCAATCCGGCACGGCACAAGCCCGTCGTAGGGTGTAAATCCATTTGCTTCTCAGTATTGACCCATAGCTGCTGCACAGGCAAAGCGGCCAAAATAGCCTGGGCTCCACCGCTATGATCAAGATCATCATGGGAAATCATCATTGCATCCACGCTCCGAACGCCCTGTGCCTGTAACCAAGGCAAAATAATAGCCTCACCGCTATCGAAACCAGAACGGAAGCGTGGCCCTGTATCAAACAAAAAATTATGTTGTGCCGTTCGCACAACTGTCGCCAAGCCCTGCCCAACATCTAGCACATCTAAGCAAAATTCACCTTGTTGTGGACGCTCCGCTTGCCAGACAAATAAAGGTAAAAAACACACCACACTCAAATAACGCCCGGGCATACCAGCAGGCAACAACCACAAAGCAACACCCAGCAAGCTGACTAATAACCAATACCAAGGCAAAGCAGGAATTGTCCACAAAGCCCAAGTTTGTGTACTGAAGTAAGTCAGTATGTCAAACAATACTTGTAAGGATTGAGCTGCCAGCCACCATAGCTCCGCCGCCCACACAGCAGAAAAGGGCAACACAATGACACCTAGCAAGACCAAAGGCACAACTGACCCAGTTACCCAAGGAATAGCGATTAAATTAGCAATAGGACTGATTAAAGAAAAGCTACCAAACCACACTGCTGTCAAAGGAATTAAAGCTAATGACAAGCCCCACTGGACTTGTAGCCATTGTTGCCAAGGTTTTGCTTGATGTCGCCTATTTAAAAGCAAACCAATTAAAGCGACCGCAGCAAATGACAACCAGAAACTGGCTGACAAACTAGCCAAAGGATCAAACAGCAAGACGGCCAACAAAGCTAGTGCCAAGATACGACTCAAAGCCATAAGTTGGCGCTGCATTAGAGCCAACAGCACAATCACGACCATAATCAAGGCACGCTGTGTCGGCAAGCTACAGCCAGCTAATAAGGCGTAAACACAAGCAAAAATGACTCCTAAAACACTACCCGCTATTCGCACCGGCAATCGCAAATACAACTGCGGAAACAGAAACCATAGAGCCAATACAGGCAAGAACCCCAAGCTCGCTACTAAGGCAATGTGCAAACCAGAAATAGCCAACAAATGACTAGTTCCAGTACGGCGCATAATATCCCATTGCTCGTCAGTAATTTCCGTTCGGTAGGCGACCGCTAATCCTTGTAGTAAGCTTGCAGTGGCTTCTTCTGGCAAAGCTTGGGCAATCGCTGTTTTGATCTTTTCACGCCAGCGATCAGGCCACCAGTATGGACTTTCACTCAAGCGTTGATTCACATCAGACGCGCGGACATAACCTGTCGCAACAAGACCTTGTGTAAATAACCAACGTTCATAATCAAAGGTGTTTGGATTTAAAGAACCATAAGGTCGTTTCAGACGAACTTGTAATAACCAGCGCTCGCCTGCATGCAATGTTGGTCTGTTTCGATACCAATTCAGGCGGATCTTGTGCCCCTGCAATACTTTACTGTTATCGCCTGTTATTCCTGCGGGTGCTTGCAGTAATTGTTTGACCTTGAATAAAAAACGCGTAGAACCTGTTTTGAACTCAGGTATAGCAAGCACTTGCCCTTCAATCTGGATATCCTTGCCCTCCCAAGTAGAAGGTAGATAAGCTGCTTGTATACGATAGCCTACAGCGCTGGTATAAAGCAGACCCGCACTAAAGCTGACAGCAATAAAAATAAATATCCGTGGAAAATTGCAAAAGCCTTTAAATCTAGTAAAAATACTAGCCATCGAGCACGCGAATAGGCCGACTGCTAGGTAAATCCACACATTAGGCAGTGTAGTAAAACCATTGATTGCCAAACTGCCTAGAAAAAAACCTACTGCGAGGATGCGCATGTGATTCAAACGGTAGATAATGTACTTAAGTTTTAGTGATAGCCAAGCATCATGCCAAAGCACCTTTTCAAAAAACTAGCTCCCCATCCTGATGTCATCAGGAATAATCGTTTTTTACGTCCTTTGGCAGCCTACATTCATTCCCCTTGGTTATGGCACTTTAACCGACATAATGTTGCTAATGCCTTAGCCATTGGTTTGTTTTGTATGTGGCTGCCGATCCCGACACAATCTGTTGTCGCGGCTATGTTAGCGATTCTTTTACGGGCTAATTTGCCCTTATCGGTATTAGCAGTATTTATTACCAACCCCATCACCATGCCTCCCATGTTTTATTTTGCCTACAGACTGGGGTGTGCATTGCTGAGTGTAGATCCGGCGCTAAACCATTTGGGCATGAGCTTTGAAGCTATCTGGAATACACTGACGCATAGTTGGAAACCTTTATTACTAGGCTGTCTAATACTGTCTATGATTTCCTCTTTAACAGCTTATTTTTCTGTGCATCTCTTTTGGCGTCTGCATATTATTCAGCGCATTAAAGAACGTAAAACACGTCATCAATTGCGCAAGTCAAAAAAACAGCAAAATACTCAAACTCAACTAAAAACTATCAATAAAAACACGCGAGTCGCCTGAACTGAGCAGTCCCCTAGCAGCACACAGCACAATACAAGCTATAAATCCAAAATTAATCCAAACGCTGCAAACGACCTTCTACCAACTGGTACACAGTATCCATACGGCGCGCCAAACCTAAATCATGGGTCACAATGACAAATGCCGTTCTGAGTACTTCATTCAAACTTTGCATTAAGTCAAAAATCTGCATGGCAGTAGTCTGATCCAAATTACCTGTAGGCTCATCCGCCAATACAGCCTTGGGCTTAGTTACTAAAGCCCGCGCAATAGCAGCACGTTGCCGCTCACCACCTGATAATTGCGCAGGCTTATGTTGCAGACGTTGTCCCAAGCCGACTTTCCCTAAAATCTCACTCGCCTCAGCCGTCGCATCTTTCACAGCCATGCCTCGAATCAAGAGTGGCATAGCCACATTTTCCAAAGCAGTAAACTCAGGTAACAGATGGTGAAACTGATAAATAAACCCCAACGCATGATTGCGTAAATGACCACGTTCTGCATCAGAAAGCTGATCCATACGTTTACCCATGACTTCAACATGGCCACTACTAGGTAAGTCCAATCCACCTAATAAATGCAGTAAAGTACTTTTGCCGCTACCAGAGCTGCCTACAATCGCCAGCTTATCCCCCTGATTAACTGCCAAATCGACACTGTCCAAAACATTGACATCTAACTGCCCTTCTTTAAAACGCTTGCCCAAATGGGAGCAAGTCAACACCACATTATTGGGAATAGTATTATTTTCATTCATAACGTAAAGCCTCGGCTGGCTGTACTTTAGACGCACGCCAAGCTGGATAAATTGTAGCCAACAGCGCCATAAAAAACGATGCCAAGGCGATTACAATTACATCAGCCACATCCACGGATGAGTGCAACTCACTGATTTGATAAGCCTCGGCTGAAATAAAGTGCGTATCTAGCAGGCGTTCCAGCCAAGGCACTATCGTTTCCAAGTTATCGGCTAATAGCACGCCTAACACCACACCGAGCAGCGTACCAATCACGCCAATCATGGAGCCCTGTACCATAAAAATACCCATAATACGGCGCGGCGACAATCCCAGAGTACGCAAGATAGCAATATCACCCCGTTTATCCGTTACGACCATCACCAGCATGGAGACCAAGTTGAAAGCGGCTACCGCAATAATCAACAACAAAATAATAAACATGACTGACTTTTGTGCCTGGATAGCCCGGAAGAGATTGCTTTGCTGAATCGTCCAATTACTGACCCAGATATCAGGATGCACTGATCCTAATTGTGACAAAATCAAATCGCCAACCATAGGCGCATTATTGGCCTCAGTCAGACGTACACGCAAACCGGTAATTTGCTCACCCAAATCCAAAACTTCTTGAGCATCTTTTAGGTTAATATAAGCAAATACAGAGTCATAAACCTGCATGTCCAACCTTACAATAGCTTTGACAGTAAACGGTCTGAGCGCTGGCAAAGAACCCGTTGCTAAACTATTTTCAGAAGGCATAATCACCGTTACCGGATCGTCTATATCCAAGTTCAGTTCCCGTGCCAGTTCTGCCCCTAATGCAATGCCGTAACTACCGGCTGTCAGTGATTGCAAATCGCCCTTTTCTACTCGATCAAATACATCGGTCACTCTAGGTTCAGTCTGCAAATCAATCCCATACAGCATTGCTCCACGTGCTTCATCGCCCTTACTCAGCATCACTGGCTGTTCAATAAAGGGGGAAATAGCTTTAACATCAGCAAAGCCCTGTAGCTCATGATTCCACGCTTGCCAATCCTCTAAACGCGCATCAACTTCAGAAAGCGTAATATGTCCAGTGACTCCCAAAATACGATCCCGTAAAGCCTGCCCAAAGCCATTCATAACGGATAAAACGGTAATCAATACCAGTACACCAATGGCAATCCCCAACATCGAGGCCAGTGAAATAAAAGAGATAAAATGCTTTTGGCGTCTAGCACGGATATAACGCAAACCTATCGCCAACGCCAAAGGTCGAAACAGTTGACTCATAGCACATTACTCATAACGTAATGATTCCGCCGGTTGGATAGCAGCCGCACGGCGAGCTGGAGAGCGAGTTGCAATAATGGCTGCAATAAAAGCGGCAATAGCAACTAAACAAACATCTTTCCAATGCAATTCAGAAGGTACTTCACTGATGTAAAAAAGGTCAGCCGGAAAAACCTTGAAGCCAAAAGTGTTTTCCAAGAAAACGATAATCACTTCAATATTTAGTGATAACAGCACACCGAAAACAACGCCTAACACTGTTCCCACTGTGCCAATAATAAGCCCTTGCACCATAAAAACACGGGTAATTTTTTTAGGCTCCATACCGAGTGTACGCAAAATGGCAATATCCGCTTCTTTCTCATTCACACCCATTGCCAAAGAAGCCCAAAGATTAAATAAAGCGACAGTGATCACCATGAATAAAATAATTGACATAGCCAGCTTTTCCATTCTAACCGCGCGGAAAAAGCCTGCATGTTCATGACTCCAATCCTTGACGCTGTAGGCATCTCCTAGTGCCTGCTGTAGCTGCTGTGCGAGCAACCGAGCGGCAAATAAATCGTCCAAACGCAAGCGAATACCACTAACGGCCTCGCCTAACTTAAATAATCGTGCAGCATCATCGATATGAACAAAAGCGCTCATATTGTCAAACTCAGGTACACCAGAGGTGTATAAACCTAAGACCGTAAAACGTCTGACACGTGGCAAAATACCCGCAGGCGTCACTTGTACTTGTGGCACGACCAAGGTGACTTTATCACCCGGATACACCTGTAAACTCTGCGCCAAGCCAACTCCCAAAATAATGCCATAACCACGCGGTGTCAGATCACTGTATTGACCCTCCAGCAATTCAAGCACAGGATCTGTTACCTGCTCTTGGTAAGCTGGATCAATGCCCTGCACTTGCACACCACGCAATTTGCTGTCATTGGTCAACATGACCTGTTTTTCAATATAAGGTGCGACACCAATGACATGATTAGCTTGGGCAAGCGACTCATAAATCTCTGACCAGCCCTCTAATTTGCCATCTGTCCCGGAAACCGTGACATGAGCCACAACCCCCAGTATTCTAGCTCTGAGTTCTTTTTCTAGGCCATTCATGACTGACATGATGGTGATTAATACCATCACCCCCAGAATAATTCCCAGCATGGAGGCAAAGGAAATGAATGAGATAAAGCGATTACGCCGCTGTGAGTGCGTATACCGTTGCCCGATGAAAAGTTCTAATGGTTTAAACATGGGTGGCGATTGTACCGTTACCTCAGCAAAATCACAGCTTAATTTGTGTAATCAATTGGCACAAACCAAATTACAAACCCAGTAGCGAGTAAACAATTACAACAATAAACAAGCGTGTTACTCACCCTTTGGAGAAACCCCATGAATATGCACCACTATTTACTTCCCTTATTAGTCTGCCTACCTTTACAGCTTCAGGCCGAAACCATCACTTTGCCACAAACTGTACCACTTCAAACAAGCGCGACTATACAAAGCCAACAGCATTACCCCCAACGCGGCATGACGATGAAACAGGTCAAGTCACTATATGGCGCGCCACAAAAAATACGTGTCTCCAAGGGTAAGGTAAAAAAACTTTGGCCACGCATTACTGAATGGAATTACGGTAGCTTTTCAGTTTATTTTGAAAAACACTTAGTACTCCATACCGTCGTGCGCTAAACGGTCTTCAAGCACTTAGGGCATACTCAATATGCCCTGTTGCTCTAAATTTAGAGCCATTTTATCACCTCAAACCCTCACTTAATCTTCACTTAGCCCCAAAATCAGCTTAAATACTTGACAAATACCGGCTATATGTCTAATAAATAAGGAATAAATACTAAAGAGCAAAAAAAGAGCATTATGACAAGCTGTACTGGCGTTAGCTTGCTGCAACAGCCGGTGACGACCTTAAAAGGCGTCGGGGAAGCATTAGCAGAAAAGTTGACACGTTTAGGTATACTCAAGGTATCTGATTTACTGTTTCACCTGCCATTGCGCTACCAAGACAAAACCCGCATTTACCCCATCGCCAGTTTGAAAGTCGGCCAAGAAGTGCTGATTGAAGGGGAAATTGAATCAACTGAAATCGTGATGCGTTCACGGCGCATGCTGCTGTGCCATATAAACGATGGCAGTGGTGTTTTGGTTTTACGCTTTTTTCATTTCAATTATGCCCAACAGGCAGCCCTCACTCGCGGCACTTGGATACGTTGCTTTGCTGAAATCAGACAAGCAGGTTTCCACTTGGAAATGATACACCCTGAGTATCGCTTATTACATGCTCGCAATCCGCAGCAAGAAGCCTTGCTGGAAGAAACGCTTACCCCAACTTACCCAACGACAGATGGTCTACAACAACGTAGCTTGCGGCGTTTAATCGAAACAGCTCTGGAACATAATAGTGAACTGACTGAGTTATTGCCGCCTAGCGTATTGCATCAATACCATTTCCCGCCCTTAGGTGAATGCTTGCGCCTATTACACAAGCCTCCCACCGAACAAGCTAGTCGTCAATTGTTGGATGGGCAACATCCTGTACAACGCCGCTTGGTATTTGAAGAATTACTGGCTCACCAACTGGGTGTGCAACAAGCACGGCATGAATTACGACAAATCAAAGCACCACTGATGGCCGCGAGCAATGAACTATTTGAGCAATTACTCAAGCATTTACCTTTCCATCCAACCAAAGCGCAAAACCGAGTCATTGCGGAAATAGCGGCAGACCTGCAACAAGACCTCCCGATGAATCGCCTAGTACAAGGTGATGTTGGCTCAGGTAAAACCTTAGTCGCTGTTGCGGCTGCTTTGCATGCTATTAGCAATGGCTATCAGGTCGCGCTAATGGCTCCAACAGAATTATTAGCTGAGCAACATTATCGCAATTTTTGCGAATGGTTAGCACCTTTAGGTCTGGATGTTGTATTTATTTCCGGCACACAAACACCTAAACAACGCCGTCGACAAGTAGAAAACCTCTTACTTGGTATTGGGCATATTGCTATTGGAACACACGCATTGTTTCAAAGAAGTGTCGAATTTTTACAATTAGGTCTAGTCATTATCGACGAGCAACACCGTTTTGGTGTGCATCAACGGCTGGAATTACGCGAAAAAGGTCGTCAAGGTGAGCATTACCCTCACCAACTAGTCATGACAGCCACTCCTATTCCCCGCACCCTTGCCATGACTGCATATGGCGATATGGATTATTCCGTCATTGATGAACTTCCTCCCGGGCGCACACCTATTACCACGGTGGCAATTAGCAATGGACGGCGTGATGAAATCATAGGACGTATTGCCACCGCTTGTCGTGAAGGTCGCCAAATCTACTGGGTCTGCACACTGATTGAAGAATCAGAAGCTTTACAATGTCAGGCTGCTGAAGATACGGCTGCGCTGCTACATGAACGCTTGCCTGAAATCAAAGTGGGATTAGTGCATGGCCGCCTGCATAGCAGTGAAAAGGAAAGCATTATGCGCGCCTTTAAAGCCAATGAACTGCAATTATTAGTAGCCACTACTGTGATTGAAGTCGGCGTTGATGTACCGAATGCTTCACTCATGGTTATTGAAAACGCAGAACGGCTAGGCTTGTCACAATTGCATCAACTGCGCGGACGGGTTGGACGAGGCAATACTGCCAGTAGTTGTGTGCTGATGTATCAAGCACCTTTGGGCAAAACAGCCCGCAAGCGGCTAGATGCCTTGCGCAATAGTACAGACGGTTTTGAAATAGCCAATATTGATTTGGAACTACGCGGCCCCGGGGAAGTATTAGGTACAAAACAAACAGGCGATGTTCGCCTGCGTATTGCCAATCTATTAAGAGATCAACACCTGCTGCCCGCTGTACAGCAGGCAGCACGTGAAATTGTGGAACATTATCCAGAAAGAGTAACTGCCCTCACCCGACGCTGGTTACAGCAACCGGATGGCGATACAGCCACGCGTTTCTTCCAAAGTTAAAAGACATCGACATCCAGCTTAACAAAGCGATGACGATTTTCATCATCACGGCAAACAACAATCTGTTGATTAGAGAAAATAATCGCCTGTCCGGGCGATAAATAACCCACATCACCACCAACGGCCAAGAAGCCTGGACGGGTTACACCACAGTGAACTGTACCCAACTTGTCATAATTACCAGCTTCCAGTGTCAATACTTCACGGGAAGCACGATCTAACAAGCTGCAATCATAACCACTACCACGATCCCACAGCAGAACCACACGTTTATGCCGTGCCTTTTCGCCTGAAGCAGTGAGTGCACGTTGTACCAATACACTTAAAGAAACAGCGGGGCCTGTAAGACCTAACAAATTAGCATCACCTTCGGCAGAGATTTTGCCTTCTCCAACAGTATTATGGCCTGTATCGGATGACCAACTGAAAGCCGTTTTATTAGCCTCCTGTTCTTGCGAAGATGTATCAACAATTGTGGATGATGCCTCTCCCTGATCAGACTTAAGACCTAATACTACACCCGAGTTATCATCTGCGTCTTTAGAACCTTGAGATTGCCAAGCTGCACCCACTACACCAACACCGGCTGCCGCAGCAGCAACTGCTTTAAGCTTAGCATCCCAGTCAAAATCCTCATCCTCGTCAGTAGGTGCACCGGCTATATCAACAATAGAAACATTTGCGCTCAAATCACTAGGGTCATAAGAACGAGAGTCGCCATCACTAACCTCAGGCGACTCGGTTACTTCTTTGGCCTTATTCCAAGCTGCGTCGACCTTAGCTTCAACCGTTTCACCTACAGCCTTAGTCTTGTCCCAGGCTGTATCAACCGCAGATTCAACCTTGGTTTCGACCGTTTCACCCACAGCCTTAGTCTTGTCCCAGGCTGTATCAACCGCAGATTCAACCTTGGACTCTAACGTTTCACCTACTTCTTCAGCTTTATTCCAAGCCACGTCAAGCTTGGTTTCGACCGTTTCACCTACTACCTTGGTCTTATCCCAAACCTTGGTCTTATCCCAAGCTGTATCAACCGCAGATTCAACCTTGGACTTTAACGCTTCGCCTACTCCTTCAGCTTTATCCCAAGCCGTGTCAAGCTTGGACTCAACCGTTTCACCTACTACCTTAGTCTTGTCCCAAGCTGTATCAACCGCAGATTCAAGCTTGGACTCTAACGCTTCACCTACTTCATCGGCTTTGTTCCAAGCCGCGTCAAACTTAGTTTCGACCGTTTCACCTACTACCTTAGTCTTGTCCCAAGTTGTATCAACCGCAGATTCAACCTTATCACCAAGCGTACTTACCGCAGTCTTAGCCTTATCCCAGAGACTTACACTTATCGAGTCATCACTGCTCAGATTGTGCTGATCCATCTCAACTTTCGGCAGATCAACATCGACTGACGACGCACCTAACTTCACATCAGGTACATCGACATCGACTGATGGAGTATCCAACTTCACATCAGGTACATCGACATCAACACCGGGCAAATCAACTTCTACTGACGGCGCATCAAGCTTCACATCAGGCACATCGACATCAACGCTCGGCAGGTCAATATCTACTGATGGCGTATCCAGCTTCACATCGGGTGCATCAACCTCAACTTTGCTATCACCACTAAGGCCATCCACAACCAACTTGCCAGCAATACCTGCACCTAAAGCAGCACCAACAGTTTTAATACCATCCAAAGCACCTGACGACTCAACTTTCAAATCAGGCACATCGACATCAGGTAGATCAACATCGACTGACGGCGCACCTGACTTCACATCAGGTACATCCACGTCAACCCTAGGCAGATCAACATCCACCGACAACGCATCCAGCTTCACATCGGGCACATCGACATCAACACTCGGCAGGTCAACATCGGCTGATGGCGTATCCAGCTTCACATCGGGCACATCGACATCAACACTCGGCAGGTCAACATCGACTGATGGCGCATCCAGCTTCACATCGGGCACATCGACATCAACACTCGGCAGGTCAACATCGACTGACGGCGCATCCAGCTTCACATCGGGCGCATCGACATCAACACTCGGCAGGTCAATATCTACTGACGGCGCATCCAAATCAATATTAGGTGTATTTAAATCGACTTTAGGGACGTCAATATCAGCAGGAGCTATATCTAGCTTAGCCCCCAAACCAAATTCACGAGTACCAACGCTGACTTCTGGAATATCAGTAGAAAGATCAGGTGTATTAACATCAATATCAGGCAGTTTAGCAGACCACTTTTCCTGCACAGACACATCAGACTGTTCACCTTTTAAATCTAAATCAACCTTGGGTAAATCAATATCCAGATTAGTTTCTGCTGAACGACTGCGCTCAGCGGCCATAGCGGCTCCCGCAGACACAGCAGCACCGGCGGCAGTCGCAGTTTTTAAGCCATTTGATAGCTGTCCTTCAGAGGACTTTTTACTCCAACCGTAAGAAGGCGGTCTAATTTCGACAGTATCCTCAACTATACGTCTTTTACAAAATAAACCTTTAAGCCAGCGTCCCAACCAATAACCCAACAGAAAGGCAAGTAATAACAGGATCAAAGCCTGAATGATAAACATAGTCATTTATTAATCTCCTTGCCCTTACACGAAAACCATCCCATCAATAATCCAAAAATAAAGGCCAGCAACAGCCAGATGAACAACTTTGAAAATAGATAAATCATGACAAATCACCTCAACTGTTATTGTTTACTTTTGTTTAATTTCAAAGCTAATACGGCGATTCTTAGCACGCCCACTCGCTGTCGTATTGGGTGCGACAGGCTTGGTTTCACCATAACCGCGAGTCTCCAACAGTTTTTCTTCAACACCAGAACCAACCAAATATTCCTTAACAGCATCTGCACGTAACTGACTTAAATGTTGGTTATAAGCAGCATCACCTATGCTATCAGTGTGCCCGCCAATTAAAACCCCCCGATCTGCAATAACATAACTACAGTCCAGCATGATGGTGGCAATCTGATTTAAAACCTGAAGACTTTCAGAACGTAACTTAGCTTTATTAATAGCGAAGACAATCTGTTGGCTATCTGTAATACCATCCAGACCAGATTGACAATTAGCAGCAGCTTGTTCTTGTGGATCATCCATGCCAACAATGACAGGCTCGTTGCTAACAGGGGCTTGTGCAGTTCCATTAGCAGGTGGTGCATCTGTAGCAGTACTAGTTGGCTCAGTCGCAGATGCAGGACTCTCTTCGCTAATGATCAAACGGTTCTGAACCGTCAAACCACTATCTGCTAAAGCTTGTTGTACTTTGGACATAACGCTTTCACCTTGGGCAGCATCAGCAATCAAACCACGAACCTCTACTTTATCCCTAATCACTTTCAAACCTGCTTGCCCCTCAGGCAAAGCAGCCAACAAAACATCCACACCTTCCAACCAAACAGGTAAAGCGCCCTTTTCTGTGACAGTCAAACGATTAACAACATTCTTTTCACCAACACGCTCACCCGCCGCTGCAATTAAAATATCAACTGCTTCACGTGAAGGAACTGCGCCGCTTAATACCACACTACCATCATCGCCCAACGCTACTTCAAGCTGATCTATAACAGCAACATTGGCAACATCCGTATTTGCTTGCGTATTCTCCTGCTGAAGATCAGAGGCAGCTTGTTGCTCAGCTTGTGTTGCTTCAGATTCATCATCAACCTCGGCACTAGCACTGCTTTGTTCTGTATCACCCTTAGCATTGGCTTGCCCAGTTTGCTGAGCTTTATTAGCATCACCCTCAGCCGCCACATCCATATTTTCGCCTTGAACAGCGCTGTCAGCAGCAATTTTATCGCCTGAAGTAGCTCGCTCAACGTCTCCACTTTGAACTTTATTACCCGTAAACCCTGCGACATTTGCATCACCTGTACCAGCTTCTCTATCTGCCTGAGTAGTATCCATCTCCCCAGTCATACCTGTCGCTTCAGCAGTCCCAGCTTGAGCGTCCGCATCGGTCACAGCATTATCAGTATCAGTGGCAACATCACCTTCCATATCACTCTCAGTCATTAATATCGCTGCTTCGCTCACCTGTTCAGTACCAAGCCCTTCCGCCAAATTCGCTTGTGTACCTTCAATTACTTCAGTCTCCACAGAAGCTTCAGTATTACCCTCTGCTGTACCCAAGGCCAAATCAGCAGTGCTTACAGTTTTCAACAGATTGTCAACCACACGTACACCGAGTGTATTCAAGGCAATTGTTCCCGCTTTTTCACGTAGACTTTCATTAGGTGCTGCACCGAGTAATTGTAAATCGCGGCCACGATTAACAGCGTTCACGTCCACCCAGTCGATATTCTCAGCTAACAAATTTTGCTTGACACGCTCGGTTAAATCCATTTCCACCGGTGCTTGCCGCGACGCAATCATGAAGTAAGCCAGTAAAGCCAAGCCCAGAAGTGTTAGTAGCCACCACCACAGTGGTGGTAATACTCCGCAAAACGATGAACGCTTTTCAGCCATAATATTGGAATCCCTGAGGTTTGTTTTGAAAAAGTTTATTAAAAGTCTAGTCGATCCAAATCCTTACAAAGTTCTTGCTTTGCAAAAACTTGCTGACCACTCAAATCTATTTATACCACTCGTAATGATAGTTCAAATAAATAGTTAAACGACGAAAAGGTGTAATTAATGCTAACGGCGCTAATAAACGCTCACAAGGCAAAAAAGTCAATTTTTCAACAAAATACTTTGATATTGGATTGTCGGTTCAATCTAGCTGACAAGATGTATGGTCTAAACCAATGGAAAAACGGTCACACTCCTAGTGCATATTATTAGACCACTGGCCGTTGCAGAATGGCTACTTTAAAATGGGAATAGCAGGTTTAACAGACTCCAAGTTATATGCCGGTTCGCCGGTTCGTGGAGTGAATGGATTCGAGACCCGAACCGGCCAATTGTGAGCAGTGCTGAACATTCAGCACTTATTCTACAAAATTTTGCTCAATGTACTTAAATACAGCTAGCAAACCCATCGCCTCGCCTCCTACAGGTCGTCCGGGACGAGCGCGCAAGTTCCAAGCCATTAAATCAATATGTGCCCAAGGAATACGCTCAGGAACAAATTCATTCAAGAATAAAGCTGCTGTAATCGCGCCACCATAACTGTCGCCACCATTACTAATATCAGCCACTTTGCTTTCCAGCTTTTCCAGATAAGGCTTGTGCAAGGGCAAATTCCACATGAGATCGCTACTGAGTGTGGAAGCTATTTGCAGTTTCTGCATTAAGCTACGGTCATTACAAAAAAATACCGGAATTTCAGTCCCCAAAGCGACCCGAGCAGCCCCTGTTAGTGTGGCAAAATCAATAATTACATCAGGATCAGCTTCAGCAGCATAGGCTAGTGCATCACACAAAATCAGGCGACCTTCGGCATCGGTATTATCTACTTCTACTGTTTTGCCTAAACGAGTGGACAATATATCACCCGGACGAAAAGCATCACCGCTAATCGCATTGTCAACGGCAGGAATTAACACTTGCAGACTGACTGGCCATTCCAATTGCATAATAAGCTTGGCAAGCCCTAGCGCATGTGCTGCCCCGCCCATATCCTTTTTCATCAAGCGCATAGGAGCAGATGATTTAATATCCAAACCGCCAGTATCAAAGCAAACACCCTTGCCAACTAGGGTAATTAATGGATCTTCTTCATCACCCCAATTCAACTCTAGCAAACGGGGCGCGTGTACACTGGCGCGCCCTACTGCATGAATAACGGGAAAATTGTCTTCTAACAAGGCTGTTCCAGTCACTGCACGAAAATCTGCCTCATGCACTTCTGCCAAACGCTGCATGATTTCCTCGATGTCTTGCGGCATCATGTGATTAGCGGGGGTATTAATCATATTGCGCACCAAGCTAATCGACTGCACTACAGCATTCACCTCTTCCTCGTCAGCAGGCACATACAGTAACGGAATTTCTTTTTCTTCCACCTGACGAAACTGGTCAAAACGATAGCTGCCCAACCCCCAACCGATCGCTGCCTGTTGTTGTTGCTCTTGGCTCCATTCGCCATCCAGATAGTAATCCTTTGCTGGAAGCTGGCTGGGTAAACCACCTAAAGCCCATAAAAGTCCATCATCTTCATTCCAGCCTACCAATACCCGCTCTAGCGTATTATCCGCCGCAGGAATGAGCGCTACCTGACCAGGCTTAGCCGCAAAGTTGCCATTATCCAGCCAACGTATCGCTGTCTCAGACAGTTTCTCCCGCAAGGCTGACCATTTGCGTGTCGCCACCAGTTGTACAGGAATGGCATCTTCGATTTTGTCGTAGGTATACATTTAGCCTCTCTTTCAATGACATTATTTTATAATCTTCTTTCTGTAAAACCAGAGACTTTGTCTTGCTCGCATTGACAATACACTGGCTCCCATTCATGCTTCCCGCTGAAGAAATGATAAACATTAAGGCATCACCCCTACACTACACTAAAGGCATGCGACTTGATACTACTTACACCATCAATACACCTGAAGGCATTGCACTAGAACTGTCTCCCGCAGGCCCTGTGCCGCGCACGCTCGCTTGGATCATTGACTTGAGTATTCGTACTGCTTTTAATGTGGTCATGTTCGGTGTAATGGCTTTTCTAGGTAATACAGGCTTAGGCATCGGCTTGATTATTATGTTTTTGCTGGAATGGTTTTATCCAGTTTGGTTTGAGCTGCGTCATCACGGTCAAACCCCAGGCAAAAAACTACTACAAATCTATGTAGCACAAGCTGATGCCACACCCATTACACCTGCTGCCTCCGTGGTGCGAAATTTATTACGAGTGGCTGATTTTCTGCCTTTTTGCTATGGCTTTGGTTTAATCAGCACCTTACTCACCCAACGCTTTCAACGTTTGGGCGATTTAGCGGCAAATACGGTGGTCTTACATCTTGACCCACCCAAGCCAGCCATGCAGGCTTTCCAAGCTTTACCCATAGCACCGCCCTTGCCACTCAGTTTGCCAGAACAACAGGCCATTATTCTGTTTGCCCAACGCCAGTATACGCTCACCAACGAACGCCAAGATGAATTGGCACACATGACAGGGCAACTCGTAGCAAACCGACAGGATGCCAGTAACTATTTAAAATCCATCGCCAGTTGGTTAACAGGACAGCGTTCATGAAGCAATCCTACTTTGTACAACAACACGAAGCCTTATGGCAAAGTATAGAAAACTGGCTGGACTATCAACAGCTCCCAGCCAAAGAGCGCCGTAAACAAACTGTACCTGCTATTGATTTTCCGGCAGATTATCGTCGCCTGTGCCACCACTTGGCTTTGGCACAGTCACGTATGTATAGTCCTTTACTCACTGAACGGCTGAATAATTTAGTCACACGCGGACACCATCAGTTGTATAGCAGTCGCATACACTTCTGGCATCACCTCGCCACTTTTTATTTACATGATTTCCCTGCCTTAGTACGCAAAGAATACAAATTATTGGCATTGGCCAGCTTACTGTTTTTTGGCACTTATTTTGGCATGCTCATAGCCATACAAATAGAGCCACAACTGATTTACTCCGTTGTTGATGGCGAACAGGTGGCTGTCATGGAAGCAATGTACGATCCACAAAATAAATCCCGTTTAGGACGTGAGCGAGAAGCGGATAGCGATATATTCATGTTTGGTTACTATATTCGCAATAATACCGGCATAGGTTTCAATGTCTTTGCAGGTGGCTTAATTTACGGCTTAGGTACGCTGTTCTTTCTATTGTTCAATGGCATTGTATTAGGCGCTATTTCCGGGCATTTAACCCATATAGGCTATAACGAAACCTTCTGGAGCTTTGTCGTCGGGCACAGCAGTTTTGAGTTAACCGCAATTGTTTTATCAGGCGTCGCAGGCTTGAAGTTAGCGGAAGCGCTAGTCGCCCCCGGACGCAAAACCCGCCGGCTAGCTTTATTGGACAATAGCCAGTTGGCGATACGGATTGTTTATGGTGCGGCTACTTTATTCACTATGGCTGCTTTTGTAGAGGCATTCTGGTCATCCCAAACCATTATTCCACCCTTGGTAAAATACTTGGTCGGCATTGCACTCTGGCTAGTGCTCATGCTTTACTTTTTCAAGATGGGACGTCATCAAGCGGCAGGACTCATCGCATGAGACCGGCTGATCTGACGGTACAAGTGCGCCAGCGTTCACCTTGGGAAGCTGTCGACCTCGGTTTTCGCCTGACGCAACAGCACTGGAAACACGTTTTTCCCACAATGTTATTATGGTTTGTCCTCATCGGCAGCGTTTTATGGCTACTCTTACCCAGGGATTACCTTTGGTTAGCCAGTCTAATTTTCTGGTGGCTAAAACCCTTATATGACCGTATTTTGTTACATATTTACAGCCATAGCTTATTTGCCCACTACTTAACAAGCGCCGAAGTATTCTCTGCTTTGCCTCGTTTGATCACCCATACGGGCTTACTTGGTGCATTAAGTTGGCGACGTTTTTCCCTGTCCCGCGCTTATAATTTACCCATTTGGCAATTGGAGCAATTACGTGGTGAAGAAAAGCGCAAACGTCAACAGCTAATTTATCTACAAGGCCACAGTAACGCCGTATGGCTAAGCATCATTTGTTTACATCTAGAGCTGATTCTGTTCGGCTCCTTATTTGTTTTGCTCATCTTTTTTGATCCTACTGGGGTTTACCTAGAACATTTACAAGCAGTATTCACACAAAGCGCCAGCGAAGAAGGTTTTTATATACACAGTTTAATGAATTACAGTTTTTACATTTTGGTCGTATTCATCATTGAGCCTTTTTATGTGGCGGCTGGATTTACACTTTACCTCAATCGACGCACCCAACTAGAGGCTTGGGATATAGAGATTGCTTTCCGTAGCATAGGAGAGCGTCTAGCAGGATCAAGCCAAAAAACCAGCCAATTTATTCCCTTGGTCTTACTCAGTCTGACCATAGTGTTAACAAGTCTCCAGCCTTTCACCCCAGTCTATGCCGCCCATGCGGAAGAATACCTTGCCCCCGAACGATTGCCGCCAAGTGCCGCGCGCGAAAAAATTGATGCTGTGATGGCTTTAGATGAATTATCTCAACGCCGCAAAATCATGAGCTGGCAAGCTAAAAAAACAGATAATGAGGGGTTCGATGTCAAAACGACACTGGATGATCTAGGTTTGTTGTTTGCTACTATATTCAAAGCATTATTATGGATAGCAGTTATTGTCTTGATTATTTTTGCGATTGCGTATCGAGATAAGCTATTGGCTTTATTAAAGCCCTCTCGCCAACAGGTCAAAGTACCCCCGAAACCGACAGTATTATTTGGTATGGATATACGCCCAGAATCATTACCAGAAGATATTTCCGGTACGGCAAAGCAGCTATGGGAACAAGGACAAACCCGCGAAGCTTTAAGCCTCTTATACCGTGGCAGCTTAATGCTCCTGACCCGACAAGATGAGCTAGCCATTTCCAATAGTCATACTGAAGAAGACATTTTACGTCTCGCACACTCGGCTATTAATGCAGAACGCTTTGCCTATCTAAGCCGTTTGACGCGCCACTGGCAAAATATTGCTTATGCGCATCGCCCACCAGAACAACAGGTAGCCGAAGCTTTATTTAACAATTGGCCAAGCTTCCGTCAGCTCGCTACAACCCATCATGAGGTAACTGCATGAAGCTACAGAATATTCTTATTATTCTGTTCAGTATGGCGGTTATTGGTGCGGGAACAGTACAGTTTTTAAATCATTATGAGTTAAAAGAACAGGAAACTTTCATTGGTTATCTTGGCGAAGCACGTACTAATAATCTCTTTGCAGCACGATTGTTCCTAAAGCGTATGGGTATTCCCACCGAACGTCGGGATCACCTTAATCAGTTGCCTGACACCGACACAATTATTGTGCTCAATACACAGCGCTACAATATGGGGGTAAGCAAAACAGATGAATTACTCCATTGGGTCGAACAAGGTGGTCATTTGATTACCCGTGCCCGAATTTATGGTGACTTAGACAGTGAGTATGATGAAGAACTTATGTTCCGACACTCCGATCATCTGCAAGCAGCCCTAAACATTGGCATTGGCAAACATCAAATGGTCGATAGTGATGACTTGCCACTACAGGTTAAGCTGAATAATATGCCGCAAGCACGTGGCTTGGAGCTAATTTTTTTTAAAGCGCTACTGGAATCTGATGCAACAAACACAACGAATACTCAGACGCAACAGTGGCAAGGCCATACTTGGCTAATTCAACGTCCTTATGGTGCTGGCAGCATAACATTACTTGCCAGTCTAGACTTTATTGAAAATTACGCTATTGATCAGGCTGACCACGCTGAACTACTGTGGTATTTGCTGCAAAGCGTTAACCCTGATTTCAAGCAAGTTTGGCTATTACACCGTGATGGTATGCCGAATCTATTTAGCCTGCTGTATCAACATGCTTGGACGGTATTACTCTCCAGTCTACTTTTGTTATTGTTCACATTTTGGGCGATTATGCCACGCTTTGGTGCTAAAACGACTGAACCCGTACCCCACCGTCGTCGCCTACTTGAACACATCCGCGCTAGTAGTCAGTTCTTATGGAAATACCAAGCGGGTGGCCGTGAACAACTGATTCATAGTACACGCCATGCCTTACTACAAAATGGGCGTCTGCATATTTATGGTTGGGCGCTTATGAATGAACAACAACAATACACGGCTTTGATGCAACGCTTGCATTACCCGAATACGCATGCTTCACGCTTTGAACATCTGCTGCAAGCCAAGACATTGGAAGAAGCCGACTTTATTGAATTGGTACAACTTGCACATCGCTTAAGGAAAACAACATGACCGAACCCGCACTCAGCCTGTCACAAGCCAGCCATTTAGCTGAGCAAATGCGCCAAGAAATCAGTAAAGCGCTCATTGGACAAGAAAAAGTCGTGCGTGAAACACTGATTGCATTATTGGCAGGTGGTCACATACTGATTGAAGGTGTTCCCGGTTTAGGTAAAACCCTATTGGTACGCGCGCTTGCACGCACCCTGAATGGTAAATTTTCACGCATTCAATTCACGCCTGACCTGATGCCAGCAGATATTAGTGGCCATGTTTTGTTTGATATGCAAAACCAAAGCTTTAATGTGCGCAAAGGCCCGGTATTTACCAATTTATTGCTGGCCGATGAAATCAACCGTGCCCCCGCCAAAACACAATCTGCTTTACTGGAAGTCATGCAGGAACAGCAAGTCACTATCGAAGGCCAAGCTTATCCTGTGCCACTACCCTTCATGACCTTAGCTACTCAAAATCCTTTGGAACAAGAAGGCACTTATCCTTTACCAGAAGCACAGCTTGATCGCTTTTTATTAAAGGTTTACATCGACTATCCCACGATGGCTGAGGAAATACGCATGGTCAATACCATTACCCAGCATCAAATCGGCAATCAGTTTAATCTGGATAGCCTACAAACCGTCGTTACACCAGAAGCCATGCAAGCCATGCAGCAAATCGCGGCTAACATTAGCGTTGATGAAGCTGTTAGCGATTATGCGGTCAGGATTGTTCGAGCCACCCGTGAAGGACAAGGTTTACGCTTTGGAGCAGGGCCACGAGGCAGTATTGCCCTGATTCGTGCAGGTCGCGCCCATGCTTTACTAGCAGGGCGAGACTTCGTTGACCCAGATGATATAAAACAAGTGGCCTTAGCTGTATTACGTCATCGTGTTTCTTTATCACCAGAAATGGAGCTGGAAGGTTACAACACCGATCATGTGCTGAATGTGGTGCTAGAAAAAACGGAAGCGCCTCGACAATGATATTACCTGCACGCCGCAGTTTCTATTTGCTAGGTGTTCATCTAGCCATTGCACTATTGGTTAGCTTTCAGCCAGCCTGGTTGGCCTTATGGTATATTGTATTAGCAGGAACGCTAATTCTTTGGCTGTTGGATGCCTTGTTAATCCCTAAGCACAATATTTTAACGATTGAACGAGCCTTAGCTCATAGCCTACCGGTTGGCATACCAGCTAATGTTAGCCTGACTATCAGCCACAATGCCCCTAGACCCTTGTTACTACAGCTCTATGACCATGTTCCCAGCGCAATTCAGGCACAAGGATTACCCATTAAGCTCACCCTAGCTGTCGGTAAAAAAGCAAGCATCCTTTACAGTATTACGCCGACTGAGCGCGGTAAGTATATGCTCCCGCTGGTGCAAGTTCGTCTCTTGTCCCGCTGGCAGCTCTGGTGGCATGATAGCCAGTACCCTATTAGCTCGGAAGTACGTGTTTACCCCAATTTTGCGGCAATTGCCCATTATGCCTTGCTCGCAACGGACAACCAGCTCAGTCACTTGGGTATTATGAAACGGCGACGACGTGGTGAAGGCCAAGATTTTCACCAACTACGAGAATATCGTGCGGGCGATAGCCTGCGTCAAATTGACTGGAAGGCCAGTGCACGCATGAAAAAGGCCATTTCACGCGAATATCAGGATGAACGCGATCAAGAAATTATTTTCTTGATTGACTGCGGCCATCGTATGCAGGCACGCGATGGTGAACTGTCACACTTTGATCATACTTTAAACGCTGTACTGCTCTTATCCTATGTGGCTTTAAAACAGGGCGATGCGGTCGGCTTAGGCACATTCGGTGGCAAACAACGCTGGCTTCCAGCGCACAAGGGTCAAACTAGTCTCAATCAGATTTTAAATATACTGTATGATTTACAACCCACTGCTCAGGCACCTGATTACAGCAATGCCGCGACCGAGCTACTAGTGCGTCAGAAAAAACGTGCTTTAGTGATCTTAATCAGCAATTTACGCGATGAAGATACCGAAGACTTGCTACCTGCCCTACACTTATTACGCAAGCGTCATTTATTATTATTCGCTAGTATGCGTGAACTGGCTTTGGATCAAATCTTGGAAGAACCAACAGATAATTTAGAAGATGCCCTAGAACAAGCAGCAATACATCAATATATGTACTTACGTGAACGCACCTTAGAACAAGTACGCTCTAGCAATATTATGGCTTTAGATGTTCCCCCCGCCAACTTATCGATACAGTTGATTAATCACTACTTAGATATTAAACGCAGCGGTAGTCTATAAAAAATCACTGAAGTTGTCTCCTTGGCATCTGCCCGGTCATGAGCTTTATCGCCAGACCGTAAATGAATTGACTTCATTGAAACTATGTCATCCTACCGACTCGGAACAATTGACATCGGATAGACTCGACAAATCTGTAATTCCTTATTGCTACTTTATTAATTTTTTTGCAGCAGCTAGTTTCGGCAGTACTTGTCAGTTTAAAGTATAACAATCAATTAGAGGATATGAATATGAAGGTATTAATTATTTTTAACAGAGAACCCTATGATAATACAGATGTCACCTGGAATGGATTGCGACTGGCAGAAACACTGAGAAAAAAGGATGTCGAGGTGCGAATTTTTCTGATGAATGATGCCGTGGATATGGCGAGAGAAGTTTGTAAGCCTCCACAAGGTTATGATCAAGATTTATCACAGCGGTTAAAAGATTTAATCGATCATGGCGTTGCTGTACAGGTTTGTGGTACGTGCATGTCACGTTGCGGTATTTATAAAAATCATCCCTACTTCGAGGGTGCGCAACAATCTACCATGGAAGCCTTGGCGGAATGGGTGGTTGAGAGTGATAAAGTGCTGACTTTTTAGGTCATTCACACTTCTCATTATCAATAGGCCGTTGTGTGCATCATGTCGGCCATTGGCTGCATCTACCCTTACTGCCGCTGATTTTCCAAGGCGTTCGGGATTCGACAGGAGTTTTGGGCAACGGTGGGCAAAAAAGTCTGTCATAGGCTAGACTTGAGTGACCACCAACTTTACCCACAAGCAGGCTGAGTGACATAAATTTATAACACGTATCAAGCCACTTTTATGACAGTAATGTTATAATCTCACCTTTTTTTACACGCCCCGAGTCTTTACTGCCCTAGGAGCACAGATGAAACTAAAATACTTCAACTATATAGAGAAGGCCACCAGCACTGGCCGGCTGGAGTTGTTTCGGATTGGCATTGCTGTTTTATTTATTACCATGATCATGCTCATGACCAGTAGTGCTACCCCGGACAGTAGTAACGGCATCTTATTGGTCGTCGCTGCGGTGATTGGTGGCTATATGGCTTTGAATATTGGTGCTAATGATGTTGCCAATAATGTAGGACCTGCC
Organism: Pseudomonadota bacterium; assembly: GCA_002747435.1. Lineage (GTDB taxonomy): Bacteria > Pseudomonadota > Gammaproteobacteria > Thiotrichales > Thiotrichaceae > Thiolinea. Next base: position 6,587 of record PDPH01000002.1, on the reverse strand, counting down.
GTCGGCTCCAAAGCTTTAACCATTTTGGGAGCTATTATCATTGCAGCCATTTTTGAGGCCGCAGGCGCGATTATTGCGGGTGGTGATGTAGTCGGCACAGTAAAAAAAGGTATTATTGACCCCCAACTTATTAATAATACCGACGAATTCATCTGGTTAATGATGGCGGCTCTACTAGCTGCTTCGATCTGGCTCAATCTGGCTACTTACTCAGGCGCCCCCGTATCCACCACTCACTCTATTGTTGGTGGCGTGCTGGGCGCAGGTATTGCAGCAGGCGGCTTCAGCGTGGCCAACTGGTTACAAATGGGACAAATCGCGGCTAGTTGGGTTATTTCACCAGCGATTGGTGGCATTATTGCAGCTTTGACGCTCTACCTCATCAAATACACCATTACCTATAAAAACAATAAACTGGCCGCAGCACGTATAATGGTACCCATTCTTATCGCTTTTATGGGTTGGGCCTTTACAACTTATCTGTTGCTTAAAGGATTAAAACATTTAGTTCATTTAGAATTTCTCACTGCTGCCTTGCTTGGCGTGGTGGTCGCTTTAATTGTCTTTTATTTAACGTATCGCCATGTCGTCAGACGCAGCCGTGAACTCAAAAATGATAAAGACAGTGTTAGTCAACTTTTTACGATTCCACTGATTTTTAGTGCAGCTTTGCTGAGTTTTGCTCACGGCGCTAATGACGTAGCCAATGCAGTAGGTCCTTTAGCTGCTATTAATGATGCTTTCCAAACTCATGCAATTGCTTCCAAAGCAGGCATACCCTTGTGGATTATGATGATTGGAGCGGTTGGCATTTCGCTAGGTCTAGCGCTCTATGGCCCCAAGCTCATTAAAGTAGTCGGCTCAGAAATTACTGAGCTGAATCAAATGCGAGCCTACTGTGTCTCTCTAGCCGCAGCGGTCACTGTCATATTAGCCAGCCAGCTAGGTTTACCAGTCAGCTCTACCCACGTTGCAGTGGGCGCAGTCTTTGGCGTTGGTTTTCTCCGGGAAACCATTAAAAACAATTATGCTTCCATTTTGGCTAATATTCGTGTTCATCACATGCGTGACGGTCATACGGATGAAAAGATAGAAGAGTTCATTGCTGAATTTGAGCAAGCCAGCTTTGATAAAAAAGGTCGAATTATTAAAGAGATGAAGCGCAGCCAGACTTCATTTGGCTTGGATGAAATAGAGCGTAAGCGCCTGCGTAAACAGCACAAAAAGCAATTAGTGCGTCGCTCAGCTCTTTACAAGATTGTAGCAGCTTGGTTAATTACCGTACCTGCTTCAGCAATCATGGCAGCCTTTTTTTACTACACCTTGCGCGGCATAATGCTTTAGTCAAAAACTACCCTCTATGGAAGGCCAATGCCCAAATGCAACCGCCTTCCATTGGCCTACTTAATAGGTCTGTCAGCTTTAATTGAGCCTTTTGCGTTTTAAAAGTAGCTCGTTTATAAATTTTTTATTGCGGACAATGTTTCAAATCGTTCAAGTAGGCGGGTAATTCAGTAATCGCATCCAGACAAGCTATAGGCTGCAAAGCCAACAGGCGCTCTCTGTCATGCGCGCCATACGATACGGCCAAAGCAGCCATGCCAATGTTGGCGGCCATCTGCAAATCATATTCCGTGTCACCAATCATCAAAGCGCAATCAGCACTTGTATTATAATCGGTCAGTATCTCTTGTAACATTAATGGATCAGGCTTGGAAAGCGTTTCATCTGCACAACGGCTTAATACAAACAAATCTTGTAGATCATGCTCAGCTAACTCGCATTCTAATCCACGCCGTGATTTACCCGTTGCAATGGCCAGATGATAGCCTGCATCGCGCAATTGCTCTAATGTTTGACGCGCCCCAGCAAACAAAGGCGTAACACGCCAATTACGCAATAAATATTCTTCACGATATTCCTGTATCAGCTCACGCTGCTGTCCCGAAGTAATACCTGGATAAAGCCGCTGAATAACTTCTTGTAAACTCAAGCCAATCATATTACGGATGTTTGCAGCACTACACTCCGCTAAACCCAAGGCTCGCGTCGCTCTTTGCATACAATCTACAATATGTATGGCTGAATCAGACAAAGTGCCATCCCAATCAAAAATAAGTAAATCATAAGGCCTAGTTTGCATTAAATATTTTTCCCCAAATCACGCAGTACAGCTTCCAGCTCACGCGGCAGCGGTGCTTGCAAACGATACTTGTGACCATTCATATCCAACATGAACTCCAAACGTACTGCATGCAAAAACAAACGTTTTAAACCACGTTCACGGAAGGCTCGATTCAATTTAAAATCACCATAACGATCATCGCCTAATACAGGATAACCCAGATGCGCTAGTTGCACGCGAATTTGGTGCATGCGCCCTGTCAGTATATTCACCTCCAGCAAACTGCTGTCAGCATATCGTTTTTGCGGTGCAAAAATACTACTTGAACTTTTGCCTTCATGCTCATTCACCACTTGTACCTTACGACGAGATCCTGGTTCACGTTGTAAATCCAGCGTCACTTCGCGCACGCCACCTTGCCAGCGCCCTGCTACCAGCGCCAAGTAATACTTATCCATACCACCCTCACGCAGTAAAGCATGCAGCGCATTCAAGACTTGGCGTGACTTCGCTAATAGGATCAAACCACTGGTATCTCGATCCAAACGGTGCACCAACTCCACAAAAGGCAAATGAGGGCGTAATTGCCGAAAAGCTTCAATCAAGCCAATGGCAACCCCGCTTCCCCCATGTACGGGCAAACCTGCTGGTTTATTCAGTACAATCAAATAATCATCTTCTAGCAGTACAGACTTTTCTAATAACTGCAATAGTGCTGCGGAAGCTTCTTTAGCCACGACTGCGGGTGAACTTTCAGTGTCCAATTTAACGGGAGGAATACGAATCGACTCCCCCAACCGTAATTTGTAATCTGGTTTAACACGCTTCCTGTCTACCCGTACTTCGCCTTTACGTACAATGCGATAAATGACACTTTTGGGAACTTTCTTGAAGTATTTCAACAAAAAGTTATCAATGCGCTGACCGGCTTCATACTCGGTCACTGTATAATAATGGACTGCCATACCTAATGAATGCCTTCTATCTTGAGCAAACTGATTCAATTCGATTGATCGTAATTAAGCGAATTGATATATTCGTTCCGGGTTAGTGGATAAATGGAGGCAAATGCCTGACCACTGAGTCTGATGGTTGATGCAGGATGATAAGCGGAAACCCTATCGTACATTAGTATATTGCGAAGCTGTAGGGTATGGCCGTGATCCAGCACCATAGGACTCGTGAACACATGATTCAAATAAATTCCTAAGTGAATTTATGCAGGGTTAAGCTTACCCAGCACAATTAAGTGCATTCTACCCTGACAATAATGTCATCTTGCTATTTGTAATACCAGCACGATGAACGGTGTAATAGCAGTAGACTGTTATCACAAGCACCTGTTTTAAAGAAGGAACAAGAATTGCGCCATGTAGATAAAGACTGCATGGCTGAGCGAGGGTTTGGTCTGAGCGTGATGAAGCAATCTCTCTGGCGAGATGGATTCGATCAGACGACACACATTCACATCCGTGGAGCTAAACTAAATACAGACGACACTGGCAAGTACAACCCCAATACATAGCGGTTTGACAAGCTAAAACACGATAGGCTTCTTTAGCCATACAATGAAGTCGGCGGCTTTATAGTGTTATTCGGTCATGTTGATTATCGTTTTACCACGTGCTTCTTTGCATAAACAGGCAGAAGTGGGCAGTTGCTGCACTATTTTGGTGTAGTTAATGAAGAGAATTCTAATTAATGCCACGCAGGCAGAAGAAATTCGGGTTGCGATGGTTGACGGGCAACGACTTTACGATCTGGATATAGAGCATCCGTTTCGTGCCCAAAAAAAGTCGAACATCTACAAGGGGGTAATTACCCGTATCGAACCCAGCCTAGAAGCGGCTTTTGTCAATTACGGTTCACAACGGCACGGCTTTCTATCTTTTCGAGAAATTGCGCCAGAGTGCTTTCATGCCGAGGGCAAGCGCAAAGATGGCGGACGTGGCAATGTCAAGGACATGCTGCGTGAAGGTCAGGAAATTCTTGTACAAGTTGATAAAGAAGAACGTGGCAATAAAGGCGCAGCACTAACCACTTATATCAGTCTGGCAGGACGCTATTTAGTCTTGATGCCCAATAACCCGCGTGCTGGCGGTGTATCGCGCCGTATTGAAGGTGAAGACCGCCAACAAATCAAGCAAACCCTTTCCGACTTGGATGTGCCGGATGGCATGGGTGTTATTGTGCGTACCGCTGGCGTTGCTCGAGAGCTGGAAGAGCTCAGTTGGGATCTGGATTACCTCAAAACCTTATGGGATGCCATTACTAACGCTGCTGAAGAACATAAAAGCCCAGTGCTGTTATATCAAGAAAGCAATGTCATTATTCGCGCCCTGCGCGATTATTTTCGCCGTGATATTGGCGAAATTATTATTGATGATACCAATGTTTATCGGCAAGCACGGGATTTCATGCAAGCGGTCATGCCGCACAATCTGCGTAAGCTAAAACATTATCAGGACAATACTCCCCTATTCAGCCGTTATCAGGTTGAATACCAAATTGAGACCGCTTATCAACGTACCGTCAATCTGCCTTCCGGCGGTGCTATTGTGATTGATCACACTGAAGCACTGATTTCGATTGACATTAACTCGGCACGCGCCACTAAGGGTCAAGACATTGAAGAAACGGCACTCAATACCAATCTAGAAGCAGCCGATGAAATAGCACGGCAATTGCGTTTGCGGGATCTTGGTGGACTAATTGTTATTGACTTTATTGATATGCTGCCCAACAAGCATCAGCGTGAAGTTGAGCGCCGCTTGAAGGAAGCCTTGAAAGTTGACCGTGCCCGTGTACAAGTAGGACGTATTTCTCGTTTTGGCCTGTTGGAAATGTCACGCCAACGTCTACGCCCTTCCCTAGACGAATCCAGCCAAATTATTTGCCCGCGCTGCGTTGGTCAAGGTTATATCCGTAATACGGACTCGCTGGCTTTGTCCATCTTACGCTTGATGGAAGAAGAGGCCATGAAAGAAATGACCGGCAAAGTCGTTGCCAAAGTGCCAGTTTCTGTTGCTGCCTTCCTCTTAAATGAAAAACGTGACGCCCTAGCTGATGTGCAAAAACGTCGCAATATTCACCTCACCGTCGTGCCTGATCCACACATGGATACGCCACACTTTGATATATTGCGAGTTCGCACCGATGAAATGGAAGGCTTAGGTGCGAGTTACACGCATATTAGCCAACCCAACGCACTTCAGGAAGAGCAAGAACAAAATGACAAAACCGCCACACCTTCAGTACAAGAGGCTGTTGTTGGTAATGTCATTCCTAGCCAGCCAGCTCCCCAAAGTGAACGCAAGCCCGCCACAGCAGAAAGCGTGGATGTGCAAAAGAATCCTGGCTTGATCCGACGTATTCTAGGCAGCTTGTTTGGTAGCAGTGCCAAAGTCGAAGATAGCTTGGCAAAAGTAAAATCCCATGCCAAGCCAACTCCCGATCCTGCACCGGCTGAAAGCAGCAAGACTGAAAACACCAACGCGAGCAAGCGTCGCAGTCAACGCAATCGCCAAGACAACCATCAGAACCAAAGCAGTGGTCGTTCCAAGCAAAGCAACAATGGCACAAACAGCAACACTACTGCTGAAGAGCGCGATCAAAATAAGCGTTCTAGCCAACAGCATGCCCGCCAAGTGGAAAAACGCTCTAAGCCGTCTACGCATACCAATCAGGACAATACTCAAACGCCTAACAAGACAAATCATCGCACCAGCAAACGCAATGATCGCAACGAGCATCATGAACGTAATCGTAACAAACGTGAAGAAATAGTCTCTACAGAAGAACCTATCCAAACACTAACGCCAATCGCGCAGGAAGTCATCAGTACCAACGAGCAAGCTCAAGAAAAATCAGAGCGAACTACTCGACGCAATTATCGTCGTAGCCGCCAACGCTCCGATGAAAAACCAGAAGCTCAGTCACCAAATGAAGCTGAGGCTCAAACTCAATCAGTGACTAAACCCGACGACACACAGCCACTGCCAAACACGCAGGACAATGGCCTTTCTATTGAAGCAGTAGCAACACCTGACACAGAACTCAGTCCCGTATCGGACTCTCAAACCCCCATCGAAATTACCTTAAGCCCGCCGTCCTCATCGACTCGGCGTGATGGTAAGCGTTCGCGTAATCGCGGCCGTCGTGAGCGTAGCGAACGCAATCCCAGACCAACACAAGACAGCCTAGATAATACCGAGCCTTCAAGCAAAACTTCGGCACAACCAGAGGCTGAAACCAATACTTCAAATAATACTGCTGTAAGCGTACATAACAGCAAGCAAAATCACGTACCAGTTGCTGTCGCGGCGGCACTGCAAGCCGATGCAATGGAACCGCTGGTAATTAATCTATTCCAGAAGAAGTCAGATCGTTCGGATAAACGTGCTAAAGGTAATGGCGCAAAAAATCGTCCAAAGAATAAGACGCCTAAAGTTGAAACCTCTCC
>PDPH01000001.1 GCA_002747435.1 Pseudomonadota bacterium | reverse complement strand
AATACTTCGATCTTTAAAGAACCTTTGTTTCACTTTTTGTAGCTCGACAATAAAGCGTTCGCCGGTGCTACTCAGGCAATGGAGATCAAAAATCGCTTTGCGATCCGCTTGGCTTATGCCTTGGTATTCGTTCTTAGTGTATTGCAGCTCGGCAATTTGATGATGTGCAGGCAACAGAGTATTGAGAAAACTGATGAGCAAGTCTTTATGGGGTTCTTCACCAAATAGTTTCTTAAAGCCAAAGTCGGTGAGTGGGTTGAGGTAGACGGCTTGCATGGCGCTATCCTTAACTAAGCAGTTGGTTTGAGTTTAGCAGTTTTTGTGCTTAAGTCAGCTAGCAGAGGGTTCATATAACAAACTTAAACCCCGTGATAAACGCGCCTGACGAAAGCGCAACCCCATACTTTGCCGTGCCAACAAATCCCGCAAGGGGGCGATTCTGTCCACCGCTAATAAACCGGCGGCACGGGCATGTCCTAAAGGTGCAAAATCATTGGAAAAAATACGCACTAATGAATCTGTATAATTCAGCACAGCGCGAAAATCAGGGCGACGTAACTGACTATAAGTTGCCAACAAATCAGCATTGCCATAATCGCCTTGCACTTTTTGCTCATCCGCCAATAAATCACACAGCACGGCCACATCGCGCAAAGCCAAGTTCAAGCCCTGGCCTGCCACTGGATGCAAAGTATGTGAAGCATTACCGATAATAACAGCACGCTCTGCCATTTCCTGTTTGGATTTCACCAAAACCAAAGGATAAGCCGAACGCTGTCCGACACGCATAAAACGCCCTTGGCGGAAACCAAAGGCATGCTGCAAGTGCGCCAAAAAGCTAGCGTCATCCATTTGCAAAATAGACTGAAGCTGATCATTAGCTTGTGTCCACACCAGTGAATAACGCCCTTGCGTCATGGGCAATAAAGCCAGCGGTCCATTCGGAGTAAAACGCTCGTAAGCCAAATTATTATGTGCTCGCTCTGTACTGACATTGGCAATCACGGCACTTTGCTGATAATCCCTTTGTCTGACTTCTACTCCTAACATTTTACGTACGGGTGATTTAGCGCCATCTGCCACAACGAGCAAACGAGTCTGTAACTCATCGACCACGCCATTACGCTCAATCTTTACACGCACATGATCACTAGCATGCGCTAATGCAAATACTCGTGCCGGACTCAGTAGCTGAGTTGAACCAGTCTGCAATACCGCATGCAAGACTTCACCTAATACACGACTTTCCACAACATAGCCCAAAGCAGGTACTTTTTCCCTAGCCGCATTGAGCCGTGTTACGCCAAAATGGCCTTGATCCGATACATGAATATCCCTAATCGGCTCAAGACCTTTGCGCAAGGCTGCCCAAATCCCCATGCCCTGATAAATACGACTAGAGCCATAGGATAAGGCAATGGAACGATCGTCATAAGCAGGCTGCTCAGCTTGGCCAAAAGGAAAAGCCTCCACCATAGCGACGCTCAAACCCAAAGGCTGTAAAGCGACCGCTAAGCTAGCGCCTACCATACCACCACCAACAATCAGGACATCGTGCATGCTTTACTCCGTTTTTATGCACTTAATGCGAAGCACTCATCAAGCGCTCAATTTCATCGATTTCTTTGACAACACCGTGTGTCAAAATTTCACAGCCGTTTTCAGTCACAAGCACATCATCTTCAATGCGAATGCCAATATGCCACCACTTCGCATCCACATTATCCGCAGGTGAAACATACAAGCCCGGCTCAACTGTCAACACCATACCCGGCTTGAGCGGACGCCATTCACCCTCCTGCTTATAATCGCCTACATCATGCACATCTAACCCTAACCAATGTCCGGTTTTGTGCATAAAAAACTGTTTATACATTGCTTCGGGTACTTTTTCGCCTGCTTTACTGGCTTGAGGATCTTTAATCAGCGCTTCCAGTTCGCCTTGTAACAGACCCAAGCTCAACAAACCACTGACCAACTCACGCAAACTAGCTTGATGCGGCGCATCCCAACTATTACCTGGGCGCACTGCGGCAATCGCTGCTTTTTGTGCATTCAAAACAACCTGATAAAGCTGTCGCTGTTCGGCTGTAAATCGGCCATTAACCGGAAATGTACGGGTAATATCGCTGGCATAGCCATCATGTTCACCACCTGCGTCAATCAGCAAAAGATCACCCGATTTCAGCTCACAACGATTAGACACATAATGCAAAATACAAGCATTTTCACCGCCCCCTACAATCGAAGTATAGGCAGGCTCCATGCCATCACGCCGAAATTCACGCAATAATTCGGCCTCAATTTCAAACTCATATAAACCCGGTTTACACAACTGCATCGCACGAGTATGCGCGCGCGCGGCGGTATGGGCAGCATGGCGCATCATTGCCAATTCCTGTGGAGATTTAAATAGACGCATCTCGTGTATTAGCTGATCCAGCACGCGAAAAGTCGTAGGTGGCACAACGCCATCACGTCCTTGTTTGCGCAAACCGTTTAACCAGCCCATCACACGTTGATCAAAGGCAGTATCCACGCCCATGCGGTAATAGACTGTGGTGCGACCTGCCAGTAGCTCCAATATTTTTTCATCCAGTGTTGCTATGGGGTAAGCCTCAGCCGCACCATAGTCGCGCACAGCCCCTTGAGTGCCTGCACGTATTCCAGTCCAACGCTCCAACGCTGGGTCTTTATCTTGGCAAAACAGGATATACTGCCCTGCTTCACGCTCGGGTAAAAAGACAGCGACAGCCTCTGGCTCATTAAAGCCGGTCAAATACCAAAAATCGCTATCCTGTCTAAAAGCAAACTCAGAATCCCGATTACGTATCAACAAATCCGCCGCCTTAATAACTGCCACGCTGTTAGGCTCCATTTGCGCCAATAAGCGCTGGCGGCGCTGTGCAAATTCTTCCTTACTAATATGTGGTGCTATTGCCACGTTTCCGTTTCTATCAGTCATGATGTTCACCCCTATAAGGCATACCTTTGATAGGCTGCATTTCTTCATTCATCAGTAAAACGCCCACCCTAATAAACGATAATAACTCATCCAAAGCCTGCTCAGACTCATCCTCATCGGCCACATCCATTTCACCGGCAGCGCCTATTTTAATTAAATCTTCCACCCACTCACGGGTATCGTCAGGTAAATCCTGCAAACTTCCCAAACCTGAAATGGCCAAACCAAAAGCAAAACCTTGTGCCCATTTTTGCAAGGCTTCGACCTGCGCACTCAAGTCCTCTGTTTCAGGCGGCATCAGCAAAGCAAAATCCAGACTATTGCTATTTAAGGCTGTCAAGGTAGCCTGATAAACAAGACGCAATAATTGCCTAGCTTCCTGGTAAAAAATATCCTGCGTATCGCCTTTTAAAATTTGCGCTAACCAAGCCTTGAAATCATAGTTGTTATTAACAGCCAGAACGGCAGTCGCTATGCCATGAACCTCTGCCGCAGAGAATCCTGCATCCAGACGCAATAAAGCATCCTCAAGCGCATAAAAATCAGGCAATTCATTATCCAAAGCATGCTTCTCCTATACTTAAACGTGTATTATGGAGCGACTGTGTTACTTTCGCATCTATAGCGACAAACAACCAGAGGATGCAGGATTCCCTATGGCTTTGCAAAACCAGCTTGACGTACTAGAACAACAATTGAGCCAACTCTTAAGCGTGCTGCAAGCGCTGCATGCCGAAAATGATTATTTACGCCAACAGCAACAACAGCTCATGGACGAATGCGTTCATTTGCAACAAAAAAACGAAGCCGCCAGCGCGCAAATTGAAGCTATTCTCACCCGCCTCCGGCAACAAACTCGTTTAAGCACTGAGGAGGCAAAACATGGATGAACATAATGCAGTGCTCAATGTACGTATTTTAGGGCGCGCCTATACAGTCGCCTGTGCTACGGGCGAAGAAAAAGCCCTGCTAGATTCGGCTAAGCGCGTCGATGAAGAAATGCGTCACGTCCATGCTTCAGGCAATGTACTAGGTACAGATCGCATTGCCGTAATGGTGGCATTAAATCTTGCACATGAATTGCTATTACTCCAACAAAAAATGCAGACCCTACAAAACCATGTACAAACAGGTCAAACGACAGAACTACAAAACCCAGCCACACACGAAGTACAGCAGCAGGTCAAACGTTTATGTCAAAAGGTAGAAAGTGCTTTAGAACGCTACCAATAAGCTATATGCCAAACATGCCAAACCAAGGGCGCATTTATTTTTATTTAGCGCCTATCTATCTATATTGTGTATTTAAGCTTAAAGTCCACTGACTTCAAATAGTCTTTTTCTTCGTGTAAATCAGCAAATAGCAAACTACGCTGCTCAGAATCACCCATAAAAACCAACTGCAAAGAGCGCTTAGCTGGTTTGACAGCCGATAAAGGCAAGGCAATTAGCCCGTTACGGTCACGGTGTAATAAAACGGCGATGCGCAAAATCACACTAAGATACAAAGCTTCGTTGTAACGATCCATTTCCAGTAAATCAAATAGCTTGGAAAGAATCTTGCGTCTATGCACACGCACCAAGGTACTCAGCCAATGTTGCTCTTCTTTGGAAAACCCTACTAAATCGTAATTCTCCAACACGTAAGCACCGTGCTTATGATAACCACTGTGTGAAATAGATAAACCTAGCTCATGCAAATCAGCCGCCCACCCTAATAATTCACGCAAGTGTGTAGGCAAAGCCCAAGTATTCTGGCAAATATCGAATAAAGCCAAGGCGGTTTCGCGTACTGCGCGAGCATGACGGCGATCTATCTGAAAACGCTTTTGTAAACCGGCTATTGTACAATCACGCAAACTGTCATGCCCACGAGGATCTAACAAGTCATAAACCAGACCTTCACGCAAAGCACCACCCGAGACGTGCATTTTTTCAATACTGAGCGACTCGAACACACTCATTAATATAGACAAGCCGCCTGGAAAGACCGGCTTGCGTTCTTCACTTAAACCAGGCAAATCTAGCCGATCCAAGCTTTTAGCCGCTATCATACGCGCCTGAATCTGTCGCATATTATCCAAGCTAATAGCATAAGGTGCCAAACCACACTCTTGAATCACCTTCCCTATCGCTTTAATCGTTCCAGAAGCACCATTCGCTACTTCCCAGCCAATTTCTCGATAACTGTTTTGTATGGGGATCAATTCTAAACGAGCTGCGGTCAAAGCAGCTTTCCAGCGGCTTTTGCCCAGATGACCATCGGCAAAAAAACGTAAACTGCTACTAACACAGCCCATTTCGAGGCTTTCGGTGTGTTGTGCCTCATAAGCTTGGCCAATAATCAACTCGGTACTGCCACCACCAATATCGACAACCAAACGCCGCGCTTCGCGTGAATCAGCCGCACCTAAAGAATGCGCCACGCCTAAGTAAATCAGACGGGCTTCCTCACGGCCACTAATAATAGCGATGGGATGCCCCAAAGCTTGCTCAGCTTGAAGCAAAAAATGACGCGCATTACGGGCATTGCGTAAAGTATTCGTACCTACAATCGCCACATCACGCGAAGGTAGCTCACGAATACGTTCACCAAAACGTTGCAAACAAGCCAAGGCACGGGAACAAGCCTCCGCAGATAGATGACCATTCTCATCCAGACCACTTCCCAAACGAACCGCCTCACGTAAACGATCAACAACCCGTAAATGTCCCGAAGGATCGACATGCACCACAATCATATGAAAACTATTTGACCCCAAATCAACTGCGGCGATGTGACGACCGTGCGGCTCTGTCATAGAAAACCCTTTAAATAGACTTAGGCATTGCTAACAATAAACCAATCACAGCTACAAACTGTTAATCATTCACAATGCTGTTTTCCCCTCATTACCACTATCCAGCAAACGCTTAACCCGAATAATGGAAGGAATATGCTCAATATGGTGCATAATTTCCTCAAGATGCTCCAAATTACGCACCCAGAGAACCCAGTTAGTATCTTTAATACGCCGATCACCACTGGTATGAACTGACTCAATATTAACATTGAGCTGGTGCATTAACTCAGTAACATGGTGCAATACACCCACGACATGATGTGCTTGGGTTTGTATACCTGCGAGAAAAGTTTGTCCTTCGGTTGAACCAGCCCAAGCCACTGATAGAACCTCTGAGCTCTGTGTATGCTCATGCAACACCCGACAACGATCTCGATGAACTTTCAAGCCTTGCTCAGGATTGAGCACTGCAAGAATAGGTTCGTTAGGCAAAGGATAACAACAAGGCTGAAAATGCACCATCAAACCAGAAGTACCACGCACCAATAGCGGCGTATCTTTTTCATCAGCGATAGGCTTCTGCAAACCCAACAAACGCTGCGCCAACAAACGCGAGCATTGCTCATTCTGAGCAATAGCCAAGAAAAGTTCGTCTTGATGCTGCATGTTCAAAGTGCGTAATAGCGCATCAATCCGATCATCACTGATCTGTTCAAAACTGGAAGCACGATCTTGTAAAGCTTTTTGCAATAAAGCCTTGCCCAAGGCCCGTTGATCTGCCTTTTTCTGTTGCCGCAACCAAGTACGAATATGGGAGCGCGCTTTGCTGGTCACAGCATAATTCAACCAAGAAGGCTGCGGATGAGCCTCTTCATGGCGCATAATTTCAATGGTAGCACCATTCGGAATATGAGTACGCAATGGCACTTCTCCGCCATCGAGTCTGGCACCAATACAATGCAAGCCGACATCGGTGTGAATTGCAAAAGCAAAATCAATCATCGTGGCACCACGCGGAAACTCTTTCACGTCACCACGTGGTGTAAAGGCAAAAATTTCTGTGAGAAATAAATCGGCTTGCATATCCGAATAAAACTCAATCGCGCTACCCGCATTTGCGCCTAAGTCTCGTACTTGGCCTTGCCAGCGCACTAAGGCTTCGCGGGTAAACAGAGAGCGCTGACCAGCGTTTTGCCCGGGATAACGCCATTGGGCAGCAATACCATAAAGCGCTACTTGATACATCGGACGGGTTTGTATTTGCACACGCACTTGCCGCTTACTGTGCGTCATAACAATGGTTTGCAACGCCTGAAAACCATACGACTTAGGCGTAGCGATGAAATCATGAAACTGACCAATGCGTGGGCGATACAGCGAGTGAATCACACCCAAAGCGCGATAACATTCATCAACTGTTCCCACCAATACTTTCAAATCCAGCATTTCGCGTGTTTCATCAAACTTCTTGTCATAACGTTTGATACTTTCATACACACGCACCAGATTTTTGTCCGGTATCAATACGCGGCTAGCTGGAATGGCCTGCTGCAAATGCAGGGTAACATTATTAAGAATTTGCTCATTAATTTCCCGACTCGCCTCTAGGTAACGCTGAATCACCCCTTCCAACACTCGAAACCGCCACGGATGAAGGTGCTGAAAGGCTAAAAGCTGTATTTCACGACGCAAGGCATTCATACCCATCCGGCGCGCCAAAGGCACATAAATACTCAAGGTTTCACGCGCAATGCGGCGACGGGATTCAGGTTTTTGGTAAGTTAGGGTACGCAAATTATGTAAGCGATCCGCCAGTTTAATAATGACCACACGGAAATCTTCCGTCATGGCTTGCATCATTTTCTGGAAACTAGCAACCGTAGCGGCGTGTTTATCACTGAACTTATTGCTTTTCAGCTTGGTAACACCATCCACCAAATAACTAACCACACTACCAAAGTGCTGTTCTATATCGGCCAGCGTATAATGAGTGTCCTCTACCACATCATGTAACAACGCTGCACTGACGGTATCAACATCCAAGTGCATATCTGCCAGTATGCGCGCAACTTCCACAGGGTGGGTAATATAAGGTTCACCCGACTTGCGTATATCGTGCTTATGAGCATCGGCAGCCAGATGAAATGCAGCATAAACACGCTGGATTTCATCTGGTTCCATATAGCGTTCGACTATATTGACCAAATCTGCTGCACGAAAAAACTCATCAGAGTCGGGGGGATTGCTTGTCATGGGGTCAACTTTTGACTGTTTCGGCACATCCGAAACAGCTTTATTCAAACTCCGATTCATGGAAATGCTGAATGCGCGGTTTTTGCAATAGCCCTTCAGAAATTTCGCGCAATGCAATCACGGTTGGCTTATCGCCTTGCTCGTCGATTAAAGGTTGCGCACCATGCGCAATATCACGCGCACGGCGGGCAGCCTTTAATACGAGGTCAAAATTATTATTTACATAGGGTAAACAGTCTTCTACGGTCACACGTGCCATAATATTAATGCCTTTGGATTCAATTCGGGTCAATTACCGACGATTATAACGCGCTGTTGCCAAAAAGAAACACGCAAACAGCCTCAATGGTATAGCCAGCTTTATCAGGCGGCAGAAATCTTTGCCCCAGGTCAACGTGCAGCAAAGAAGCTCGAGGTAAACTTCCCTCTTGGGGGAAACAAGGTGGTTATTTCATTAACAGTTGGATTACTAACAGGTAATCAGACACCTGCCAAATGCCTGCCAATGGCTTTGACTACTGAATTCAGGCAAAATTCCACTAAAAGCTAACGAATTACCATGTCTCATCACCCTACACGCTGACAGGATCCCAAGATGGAAGCTGAAAAACTAGAAATACGTCATTATCTGCAAGAATGTCCACCACTCCCTAGCTTACCTAACGATGAGCTTGATCAGTTGGCAAGCCAAATCACGTTGATTAAACAAAAAGCCCATACGGATGTCATGCAGATTGGTGACAATAATGATAAGGTTTTGCTAATCCGCCACGGTGCCGTAGAGGTTCATCTGGAATCAGGCGAGTTATATGGGCGTTTCGGCGATGGTGATTGGGTAGGTTATCGCTCAGTTACGCGCGGTGGCAAAGTGAGCATGAATGTGCGTACCTTGGAAGATACACTGTTTTATGCTGTACCTGACACCGTTTTTCTGCAATTACTCGCCCAATATGAGGTCGTGGCGCATTATTTTTCTAAGCGCAAACCAGAACGCTTACGCCAAGCCATTAAAGATATTCGCACAACAGATAATCACAGCATGATTAGTTTACATGTGCGCGATTTAATGAAATTACCCATGCTGATAGGTAAACAGGATAGTATCCAACAAGTTGCTCAACAAATGGGCGACTTTAATACACAAGCAGCACTGGTTGTGGCCGAGGATGGTCATTTGTGCGGTTTGGTAACGGATGTTGACTTTAGAAAGCGCGTCGTAGCGGCAGGGCTGCCAGTCAATCATCCTGTCGCTGAAATTATGACACCTCATCCGCTGACTTTAAGTCCCCGAGATCAAGCCTCTGAAGCATTACTACTCATGGCACGTCGGAATATCCGCCATGTGCCTGTCGTAGAAAATAACGAAGTGGTCGGCATTATTACAGCCAACGATTTATTAAGCAGCCAAAGCTCTAATGCTGTTTATCTAGTCGGCGATATTTTTGCAGCGAATCATGCAGAGCAACTAGCCACCATTAGCCAAGGACTTCCGCAAGTATTGGTCGGTCTGGTTAAACAAAGCCTACCCGCTTACGATATTGGTCATGCAATTACCTCTATTGGGCAGGCCATTACTCGCCGCTTGTTAATACTGGCAGAAGATAAATTTGGCCAACCACCGATTCCGTATGCTTTTATTGTGGCTGGCTCAATGGCACGCCGTGAGCAAACAGCACATTCTGACCAAGACAATGGTATGATTTTATCGGATGGATACAATGAAGCTGAACACGGTGATTATTTCCGCAATGTCGCCAAATATGTCAGCGATGGTCTGGATGCCTGCGGTTATATTTACTGTCCGGGTAATATCATGGCTACTAATGATCAATGGCGACAGCCTTTAAGCGTTTGGCGCAGTTATTTCAGCAAATGGATCGACACGCCTCAGCCCCAAGCCTTGTTATATGCCAGTATTTTCTTTGATTTACGCTGTTTGCATGGCGATGAAAGCTTATTGCAAAACTTACAAACTGAAACACTCAGCAAGACCAAAACCAACACAATGTTTCAAGCTTATATGGCTAGTAATGCACTCAGCTTTAAGCCACCTTTGGGTTTTTTCCGAGGCTTTGTATTGGACAAAGAAAAAGGTTCAGACAGCGAAAAAGGTATGGATATGAAAAAACGCGGCGTTGTGCCAATCATAGATATGGCACGGGTTTATGCTTTGGCTGCGGGTTTAGCTCCCATCAATACTTGGGAGCGCCTTGATGCTTTGGCTGCAAATGAAACCTTGACACAAGCCAGTGTCGATGATTTACGCGATGCCTTTGAATTCATCAGCATGGTACGCCTACAACATCAAGCTGACCAAATCAAGAAAGGCCAAAAACCTAATAACTACGTACCTCCTGAGCAATTATCGGCTTTGGAAAGACGTCATTTGAAAGATGCGTTTGAAGTAGTATCAACCCTACAAGAGAGCATGGCAAACCGCTTTCATGCCAGTCGCTTGCGTTAAGTGAACGTAAATCAACGTAAATCTAGTACTTCAGACGTGCAAAATAAGTTCTCTGTGATGCTTCCCGTGCTTGCTTTAAAGTTGTAATGCCTTTCTCAACCAAGAGGGGTATCAGTTTTAAAAACACTTCAGCCGTCACCATAGCATCACCAAGAGCCGTATGCCGACCAATCACCGTCACATTAAAACGTTCGGCTATCGCTTCTAGTTTGTGAGATTGCTGATTAGGGTGCACTAAAGAAGACAGGAGTAAAGTGTCCAAGACAGGGTGATCAAATACAATTCCGGTCGCTTTCTCTTTAAGCTGTAAGCAACGCATATCAAAAGCAGCATTATGAGCAACCAACACAGTATCCTGAGCAAAGGTATGAAAAGCAGGCAGGACTTCATGAATGCTTGGCTGACCTTTTACCATCTCCGGCGTAATGCCATGAATAGGAATGCCTACTTCAGGTATAGAACGGCGTGGGTCAACCAGTTGGTCAAAAGACTCTTGATACAATAACTTATTATTCACAATACGAACCGCACCAACCTGAATAATCTCATCGCCACCTGCGGGATTAAGTCCGGTTGTCTCAGTATCAAAGACGGTAAAAGTCAATTCAGTCAGTGGCATGTCTTCCAATGAACGGGATTGCTCTGTACTTTGAAACAAGTCGAAATCGTAATATTCAGGACGGCTTTCATGATGTAAAAAAGCCTGATTCTTCAGTTCTTCCTGCGGTACAGATAACGGTAGCAATAAACGGAAAAAAGCCCGTCCATCAGCTTCACGCTCTATCCAAGAATCACCTTGGTGACGTGCTAATACATCTTGCACTGTCAGCGGAGTCGTTTCGGCTCCCACCTTAATCTGTTCCATTTCCCACGCTAATACTGCTTTGATATCAGCGTATTGAGGCATCCACAAAAGGTCTAATTGCACTCGCTGAGCATCTTGATGAGCTTGTAAGCGCAGTTGTAACTTATTGACAGCACATTCTTCTTGTAAGCGCCCTGCCAAATGCGTCAAAGCCTGTAACAAGGAGAAACTTTCTACTTTCAGCCATAAAGTCTGATCCACCTGCTCTGGCTCAACCTGTAGACCCGTCGTATCATGAATACGCTGTATGGCTACACTAATTAAATCCGCACCCAACATTTCCTCTAGCGGCCAACGTGAACGCAGCGTATTGGGCGAAGACTGCTGCATTTCATCAATGCGCTGAGCCAGTTTGTAAATTTCTTCATGGATTACTTTCAATAAGCGCTCACGCATCGCAGGCTCAACATCCGGGTATTCCAGCACATCCGCCGCAGTTAAAGCATTACATAAAGCGGCACGACTCCCCTCGGTTAAGTGATACAAGAGACGATCTTTCTCCGCATCAGCCTCAAATTCACGAGTAATATTTTCCAATAGCAACACAAAACCCGTTAACGCTGTGGATTTTTCGTGCGCTTGGTTCTCACTGACTGCGCGTACTGGCGTCATGGTTGCGCGTAGTAATTGACCTGCTTGGGTAGTCGTCACAAACTGCGCAGACGGTGCATCTGCACCCCGTTGTAGACGATGCTGAATATTCTCCAGTGCATGTGTTACCAGCTTGCGGTCAATAACACCATAAATAGAGCGACCCAAGCCCATTAGCTCGACACCTCCTGCAACACTGGGTGCTTTGGAAAGCGTACGGAACTGGCGACGCGCGCGGTTATTATACAGCAAAATGCGTCCATCCAGATTGCACACCACAACACTTTTAGTCAGCTCAGACATGAGCGCTGCCAAACGACTTTTTTCCAGCTCAGTATTGCGGCTAGCCTCTTGCACCCGCTGATCCATCTCGGCGCGCAAGGCTTCACGCTGATCCACCAACTGATTAATGACTTCCGTCAGACGCCGATTTTCTATGCTGCCTTGGGGTGACAAACGCTTTTTGACATCGGTTCCCAATAAAACTTGAGCATCTTCAGCTAAACGCGCCGGTGCTGTCATAAAATAAGCCACTAACTGCCGTAATACCAAACCCACCGCAATCAAGGAGACAGCCCACATCACGAATAGCAAAGCAGCACGTGGCCCTATGGCGGTGACTACGGCTTGACGGTCACTTTCCCCTAACGCTGCCCAGATTAGGCCGCCGGTTAAAAACAGCCATACCAAACAAACAATCCCAACAATAGCTACGCCAATTGCAATGCGTGAATCAAAACGTCTCATGCAACACTCCCTAATAGCTCATGAACCTTTTGCACTAGCTCACGAGTTGAAAAGGGTTTAAGCATATACGCATCCGCCCCTAAAGCCATCCCCTTAGAAATATCTGTATCACGCCCTTTAGCTGTCAACATTAAAATACGCACACTTCCGCAGTTCTCATTAGCACGAACCTCGTGACACACTTCAAAACCCGTTTTCTTCGGCATCATCGCATCCAATAACACTAAAGCGGGCTTATCACGCAAAATCATTGCTAAAGCAGCTTCGCCATCTTCTGCCACCACCACTTGATAGCCCTCGCGCTTCATAAGATATTCCAGTGAAATAACCATATTCGGTTCATCATCTGCAATCAAAATCATGTCGCTCATAATTTTTTGGCTCTCCTCCAAAACGCTGTTGAGCTTATATCGTCGTTTTTCTGGGCAAATAAAACCCAAAACAAGCACCTTCACCCGGAACGGACTTTACCCACATGCGCCCGCCAAAGTGTTCAATAATACTCAGGCTAATAGGTAAACCCAAACCCGTACCTTGGGGGTGTTGCTCGCCCCCCACTTGCTGGAATTTTGCAAAAATCTTTTCCTGATCTTCCACTGCCAAACCAGAACCATTATCACTGACTTCCACTTGTACACCATTGGACACATCACGTAGATAGACTTCCACCACGCCGGTTTCCCTGGGCGCAAACTTCAAAGCATTGGCTAATAAGTTCAAAACCACCTGCGTTAAACGATCAGCATCCGCACGCAGCGGTACTACTTCAGCATCAGACTGCAAACTCAAATGCACTTTAGCATCATGATAACTCGCTTGCATACTGAGCACGCATTGCTGCAATAAGGCTACCATATCAATATCAGCCTTATGCCATTCAGCCTGTCCCGATTCAATCTTGGCTATATCCAATACTTGATTCACTAAACGGGTCAAACGCCCAGACTCAGCTACTATAATCTGCAAAAACTGTTGACGCTGTGCGCTCGCCATATCTGCTTCGTCCAACATCATTTCAGCCATAGCGCGAATCGAAGTTAAGGGAGTGCTTAACTCATGTGCCACAGAAGACATAACATCATTCGCCAGTTGTTCAGCCGCCAAAGAGGAATGGCAAAATCGGCGACACAGTGCATGATGCAAACGCAAGACTAATTGCCGATAAAATGAACCGATGACGGGCATGAAACGAACTGACTCCTGAAACAGAATGAACTTAAAAACTTGCTGGAAACGCTGCAAAAGACAATTTTTTGGTTTGTGCCGCTGCCACGCGAATGTTGAAACTAGGCTTCTTCAGAATGTTTTGTGGAAACTCTACATACCAAAGATTGCTTGTCTCATGTGAATTCTGGGCAATGAGGCGATCTTCTTTCTCCCCCTGCACAATGGATAATTGCAAGCCTCGTAAAAATGCACTGGATTGAATATTGATACGCAGCAAATCCTTTTCGCTGCTTTGAGCCTGCACCAAATTTAGCGTCAAACCCTCCCGCGACAGTGTACAAGAACCTTGCGACAACAAACATTGACCTTGGACAACCAGTTCATACATCTTGATCTTTACTTGATCCCCTTGCAATTGCTTCGGATTAATCCACACATCCATTAAACCCCAGCCCCCAATAAACAAAATCGGCGCGACCATAATCGCTATACGCAAATGCAAAGGGAGCTTAAAAAACCAGCGCAGCATAAACAATCCTCGGAGTTATCTATAAACACTGGCTTTATCATAGCATTGAATTCATCGCTTCTACCTTTTGTAGAGCAAAGCATTCATATTTCATAAATATCTCATAAAATTCTATGCCGTTGACTTGACAAGATTAGGCTGAAAAGATTTAATAGCGACCTTTCTGGCCGGGTAGCTCAGTCGGTAGAGCAGAGGACTGAAAATCCTCGTGTCGGCAGTTCGATTCTGCCCCCGGCCACCAAGATTAAGAAACACACCACGCCATAGCCGTTGGATCATACTCCACTTTCATACATTCAACCTTTGTAAATCACGCGCAAACTCCTGAAACCCTCTTAGTTCAATGCAAGCAGCTCTTCATAATACCTTGAGCAGTCACCAATATTAGCGGCGACCCACTCTGAATTGTAATAAGTATCTAAATAGCGTTCGCCACTATCACACAATAAGGTCACAATAGAACCCGTTTCGCTGCGTGCGCGCATCGCTTGGGCAATATGTAAAGCACCGTAGACATTCGTGCCTGTAGAAGGGCCTGCTTTGCGCCCCAATTGTTGCTCTAACCAGTGGATAGTGGCAATACTGGCAGCGTCTGGCACTTTACGCATGTCATCAATAACAGTCGGTAAAAAACTAGGCTCGACACGAGGGCGACCAATACCTTCAATCTTGCTACCACAATCTAAAGCAAGCTGAGTATCGCCACTGTGAAAGTAGTCGTAAAACACTGAATTTTCCGGGTCAACCACACATAAACGGGTTTGGTATTTCTTGTAGCGAATAAAACGACCAATCGTTGACGAAGTTCCCCCCGTACCAGCACTCATGACAATCCACTCAGGAACAGGGTGCCGCTCCAAGGCCATTTGATGAAAAATACTATCAGCAATATTATTATTACCACGCCAATCCGTAGCCCGTTCCGCAAAAGTAAACTGATCCATGTAATAACCTTTCAGCTCACGTGCCAAATGTAAGGACTCTGCGTAAATTTGATCACCGCGCTCAACCAAATGGGCTTGCCCACCGAAAAATTCAATCAACTCAATTTTTTTGCGCGCTGTACAACGCGGCATGACAGCCCAAAACGGTAAACCTAATAAACGCGCAAAATACGCTTCTGAAACAGCCGTACTACCTGAAGAAGCTTCGATAATCGGTGTACCTTGTTTAATCCAACCATTGCATAAAGCAAATAAAAACAATGAACGCGCCAAGCGATGTTTTAAAGAGCCGGTGGGGTGCGTACTTTCATCTTTTAAATAAAGATCAATACCCGACAAAGCAGGCAAGTCCAGCTTAATCAAATGCGTATCCGCCGAACGTTGTATATCCGCTTCAATTTTGGCTATTGCCTCAGTAATCCAAACACGACCATCAGACACGAAAATATCTCCTTCATAAGCAGCCAGCGTTCAATAGAATAGCTTGCGTCTTCCGCTAACTCGAGTTCAGCAAACACAAGACTCACCAACGCTAAATTTATTTACACCAATCATTACTCCGATCCAGCCTGCTAGCTTTTTTCCATAATGGACTATACACTCAAGCGCTTTTAAGCTGCTTTAGCGAAATCATTGACATGGCACAGGCTTCCCATCTTCAGCTCCCCAGCACACAAATACTTCATGCCGATCGTAAAGACTCATTACAATATGGTGAATTGCACGCGCCAGTGTACCGGAACATAGCCTATCATTATGATCAATCTGCTGATATAGCTGCTGTCTTCCAAGGTAATAAAAAAGGCTATACCTATGGCAGGCAAACCAACCCCAGCCTTACTGCCCTAGAAAAGAAAATCTCCATGCTCGAAGGGGGTTTGGACAGTGTACTCTTTGCTAGCGGCATGGCCGCTATTAGCTCAATGCTGTTTGCACTATTGCAACAAGGCGATCAGGTGATTGCCTCTAGTTATTTATTTGGCAATACGCGCAGTTTGCTAGAGTCATTTATCCGGTTTGGCATTGAGCTTGTTTTTGTTGATACCACCGATGTAAAGCATGTTGAACAACGATTAAACGAAAAAACCAAGCTGGTTTTCCTAGAAACCCTAGCCAATCCCCGCACCCAAATCTCCGACCTAAAACGCATTGGCGAATTATGCTTAAGCAAGGGCATTTTGTATGTCGTCGATAACACCATGACCTCCCCTGCCCTGTTTCAACCCAAGCAAGTACAGGCAGGACTGATCATTAACTCCCTCTCCAAATATATCGGCGGGCACGGTGCTTGTTTAGGGGGTAGCCTTACAGAAACGGGTCTATTTGATTGGTCGCAGTTCAGCAACATTGCCGAAATCTACCGCAAATACCCCGTAGCCAGCCAAGGCTTAATGCAAATCCGTAAAAAAGGTTTGCGCGATATGGGTGGCACACTTTCACCAGACTCGGCTAATTTATTAGCATTGGGACTGGAAACACTCACCCTGCGTATGGCAACGATTAACCGAAATGCACTGGCTATCGCACAGTTTTTGGCAAACCACCCATTGATTCAGCAGGTTTATTACCCTGGCCTCGCTCAGCACCCGCAACATCAACGAGCCACAACATTATTTGCCAGCTATGGTGGCTTAATGAGCTTTGAATTAGTGGAGCACATTGATTTGAATCAGTTTATCGACCGCTTACAGTATTTTGTTTGCTCCAGCAACTTGGGTGATAACCGCTCGCTGGTGATCCCTGTCGCTCAAACTATTTTTTATGAAATAGGCTCACAAAAGCGCAAAGAAATGGCGATAAGCGAACAATTAATTCGCTTATCCGTCGGTATTGAGCCACTAGACGACTTGCTAGCTGACTTGGATCAAGCACTCACAGTAGCCTAGCCGAATTCCTCACCATTGCCCGTTCCCGCAAGCACGATGAAATGGTTGGTCCTTGAAGGTAATACATAGGAAACCTATAAAACTTTGCGCTCCGCCGACACGGCGTTGCATAAAAAACTCTGCCAAATTCTCAAGGAAATGCTGCAACGATTGTATTGTATTGCCGTAGTGGCTTTGGGATTCGAAAGAGTAGTTTGGCAGACTTTGCAATTAAAATGAAATCTATTATCATTTAGGCGAGCATTAAATGGAGCTTTACATGCAAAACACCCACACTCTCAAAGCCCGTTGGAATCAGTTACGCGAGCAACAACCGAAACTGCGTATTCGTGATGCTGCACAGCAATTGCAAGTCAGCGAGTTGGATCTGTTGGCCTTAGGCTGCGGTGAAACTTGCACACGCTTACAAGCTGACTTTCCAGCTTTATTGCAGCAACTGCATACCTTGGGCGAAGTCATGGCTTTGACTCGTAGTAATGCCTGCGTACACGAAGTACATGGCCAGTTTGGTGAATTACACCAAAAGGGTAATACGGCTTTATTTTTCCGTCCTGGCCAGGATACGCGCTATTTCTTGGATCACTGGTCATATGCTTATGCCGTGAATGAAAACCAGCGCTTTAGCCTGCAATTTTTTGATGCGACTGGACTAGCTCTACACAAAATCTATTTAACCGAACATAGTTACCAAGCTGCCTATGAGCAATTGATAGAAACGTTTAGACACAAAGACCAAAGTTGTCAAGTCGAGGTTCAAACCGCTGATTCCCTCACAACAGCACCAATTTATACTGGTGAAATAGACCCGAGTGCTCTACGTTTAGCTTGGTCGAAGCTGCATGATGTTCACGAAGCTAATCAACTAATACGCCAATACCACAATGACCGTTCTGCTGTTTATCAAGCACTGGGCGAAGCTTACGCCCGTTGTCTGAGTAGCAATACTGTAGAAGCACTCTTACAGCAACTAGCCGAGCAACAAATCCCTTTTATCTTATTCGGCATGAATGCAGCCGCCGTGCAATCTTATAGCGGCACTATACAAAAACTGCTACAGACTGGCCCTTGGTTTAATGTGCTGGATCCTACTTTTAATCTGCACTTACGTACTGACGAAATTGCTGAGGTTTGGTGGGTACGCAAACCTTCTCAGGATGGCTGGTTACATAGCCTAGATGTATTGGATCAGCAAGGCCAAGAAATTATGGTTATGACCGATCAACGTAAACGAGGTGAGGCAGAATCTGCCAATTGGACACAATTATTGCAGCAGTTAAGCACGGTTTAGTTTATACCCTTTGAACAAGTCTGCGGTGGGCTACTGACCTATGACCTAGTAGCCCACTATTAAGCTCGCTCCACCTCAAAGCCCGCTATATTCCGATTCTCCTTACTAAATTCCACCCCAATTAGATAAATCGCTTGCTCCAAAGCACGGTATTTATCCGCATACGCTTTTGTTTTAATTTGTTGCAAGGCTTTACCTTCAGGAACTATTTCAAGCACTTTAAATTCAAAGATATACACTTGCTCATTGAATTTCAGTGTCATATCAATACGCCCTAAATTGCTAATATCTTCCAGCGTGATATTAAGACCCAATGAGGCGAAATATGAGTAAAACACACTAGCATAATAGCCTTCATAGTGCTGAATATCATTATTGCTATACCAGTGATAAGGAATGCTGGCAAAAAAGCTATAAAATAATTGTTTGAGGCCATCAAAATCATTGGCTAATAGCAAGCGATAAAGCTGTGTAGTTTGCGTGACTTGACGGGATTGATCTTTGACCAAGCGGGATAATAAGCTTTCATTCAAGCTTTGATAAACTTCACGATTAGGATAACCCAAGGTATAAAAATATTGCCCACCCAAATTTTCATACTGTTTTATTGTCAGATAACCTGTTTGGAATAATAAAGCTTCAGTGCTCATTTCATCGACATCAAAGCTCGACAACATCGCGCTGCTGCTAAGTCTATTATCTAGTTGTAAAGTCGGTATTTGACGTTTAAATAACAAATCAACTAGAAAAGTGGGTGTGCCTGTTTCAAACCAGTAATTACTAAAGCTGCGCCGCTTAAAAAGTTGTAGAATATCAAAAGGATTATAAACTCCTTCAGCCAGCCAGTTATAGCCATTATACCAATCACGAATCTCCTGCCTATTTAAACCTTCTAACTCAGGCGCAAATATGCTATCAATGTCATAATCAGTATAACCACAGAGCGTGCCATACTGCGGGTCGAGCGTAATATCATAAAGATTATTCAAACCCGAAAATAGACTCACCTTAGAAAACTTACTCACCCCTGTTAAAAAACTAAAGCGAATAAACGCATCATAATCCTTAATCGTTGCATATACGCGATTGTTTCATCCGTGTATTACTTAAAAGCTTGGGCTACCAAAGCATTTTAGCATATTAAGCTTCCAAACAGAGCAAGTTCAATCCAAGCTGGCTCAATCCCGGAAACAGCGGATTTCACTGCAACCGAAAGTTCACCGGCACTTGTACTTGTGACGCAATCGCCACACCATCGCGCTGTGCAGGCACAAATGCCCAACCATGCACAGCCCGAATGGCTGCACTATCCAATTCACGATGACCGGAAGAACGATGCACAGCAGCACTAGTTACATTGCCCTGAGGATTAACTTGGGCGCGTACAATCACAGTACCTTCATGCCCGGCACGCCGTGCCCGCCTCGGGTAGACAGGCGGACGAGGAGGAGAGCGATAAGCTGGATTTGTGATTAAGGGTGGCTCTGTGGTAGACGCTGGTGCTGGGCTACTTCGTTGCAGACTGGCTTGCTGCGCAGCAGGTTCACCTTGGCGTCCTGCTGCCGCTTGACGGGCTTGCTCGGCTTTACGAGTTTCCCATTCACGACGACGTTGCTCTGCCGAGGCTTGCTTTCGAGCTGCGGCTTCTCGACGAGCTTGTTCCTGTCCTTGACGCTGGCGTTCTGCTGCCGCTTGACGGGCTTGCTCGGCTTTACGGGCTTCCCACTCACGGCGGCGTTGCTCCGCCAAGGCTTGTTTTCGGGCGGCGGCTTCTTGACGAGCTTGTTCTTGCTCTTGTTCCTGACGTTGGCGTTCTGCTTCGGCTTGGCGAGCTTGTTCAGCTTGACGCGCTTCCCATTCACGACGGCGTTGCTCTGCCAAGGCTTGCTCTCGGGCGGCAGTCTCTTGACGAGCGCGTTCCTGTTCCTGACGCTGGCGTTCTGCTTCGGCTTGGCGAGCTTGCTCTTGACGCTGCTGGCGCTCGGCTTCGGCTTGGCGAGCTTGTTCTTGCTCTTGACGCTGCTGGCGCTCGGCTTCGGCCTGGCGAGCTTGTTCTTGCTCTTGTTCCTGACGCTGGCGCTCTGCTTCGGCCTGACGAGCTTGTTCTTGCTCTTGAGGCTGAACTTCTTGCTCAAGCACTTCTGATTGTGTATCCACAAGGCTTTCCGCTGGTGGCTCAGGCTCGGCTACGGGTGAAGAAGCTGCTACGGGGGTTTGCGGTTCTGTTGCCGGCTCCATCCCCTGCTCAGGTGCAGGTTCAGGCAATGGCACAGGTGGTGGCTCAAATACACTGAGTGGTATAGTAATTAGCTTGGGTTCTTCTTCGATCGGTCGCGCTTGCGTTTTAAAAAAGAAGACAAACAAAACCAGCAAAGCGATGTGCGCGATAGCCGACAAGGCAAAGCCGAGACGACTTGGCTTCATGAGGCTTTCTCTGCCTGGATGGAAAGATGAGTAAATTGTTGCACTTTAAGCATATCAATCAGTGCAATGAAGTGCTCAAATACAACTGTTTTATCTACTCGCAATACAATTAATTGTTCTTTGGGTACGCTTTGCAAGCGTTCTACCAAAAGATCCAAATTGACGCGCTCTTCTTCGAAATAAAGCTGGTTATCAGCAGCCAGCGCAATTTCCAAAGGCTTCGCATCTTTGGGTGCTTCACCTAATGCTTCCGCCTTAGGCAAATCCACTTCAATTAAACCTTGTGATACAAAACTAGCTGTCGTTAATACAATCGCTAGCAAGACCAACATAATGTCAATAAAAGGAATCATATTGATCTGGTCAAAACGCTTCATGCCACACCGTCCTGTAGCGCTTTCCAACGAGCCACTAACACCTCAACCTTGCGCATCAGGCCGTTATAAAACAACATAGCAGGAATGGCCACCAACAAACCAGCAGCCGTCGCTTTTAAAGCCATTGCCAAACCGACCATAATGCTACTTACATCAATGCCATCACCCTGCCCCATCTCGTAAAACGTCACCAAAATCCCTAACACCGTGCCCAATAAACCGACATAAGGTGCATTGGAAGCAACGCTAGAGATGGTCGTAAGATTACGTGTTAAAGCGATTTGTAAGACTTCAATATGCGGAAATCGCGCTAGCTGTTTGCGCACCCGACTAAAATAGATATAACGCTCAATGGCAAAGGCCAGCATAACAAAGCTCATCAAGCCAAGCGTACCGAGAACAGCAGGATCGAGGTAAAACTTAAGTAATTCCATATAGATGCAAAACCTTTGGGGTCAAAATCAGAAGGTTTGCTGCACTTGGCCAAAGCATAAAGCGTGGCTAGCGAGCGTAAGATTATTAAATGCTAATCATTCTCAACTTATATTGCAAGCCCATGAAATATTGCAAGACCACGAATTGTAGCCTCAAATTAGGAGACAACAAAGACTCTACCAGTTATTGAGAATCACTTGCATTTAAGTGAAAGACAAGCTAGCCTATTCGCTATCAATAATGAATATCGTTTAGGCAGTCATTATGTACGTATGTATCTGTCATTCTGTTACCGACAAAGCCATCGCCAAAGCTGTAAGGCAAGGACATGACACGCTTGAAGCTATCCAGCAAGAACTCAAAGTAGGCACTTGCTGCGGGCGTTGCCAACCTTTTGCCTGCCAAGTTATTGCAGAAAGCCAAGAGTCGCCATCTAACCCTCTCGATTTTGCACTGGCTCAGGAGATATTTGCATGACACCCAGACATCGCACAACAGCGAAAGACCCATTGCGCCGTATTAATTTAGATGAATTAATGAACGGCGGTAAAAAGATTATTCTGCAACATGGCCAACGCCCTTATTTTTTGACTATTACTCGGCGTGGCAAGCTAATTTTGACTGCGGCAGAAGAGCAGCAACGTCAGCAACCAGCAGGTGCAGGGTCGACAGCCAGTGTGCAGATGATGTAAGTTTGCATATTTGCTGAGGCAATCAACCCCATGTTCTTATCTTTGTCGACCTACTCCGGCAGGTTTACTGTTGCTTTGCTAGGGATAGCAGTGCTTACTAGCTTGGCTGGCGCGCGCCTGAATGCTTCAGAAAAAGCCTATTCAGGCGGCGCAGGCAGTACCAAAAATTTTACTCGCAATGCTTTTTCCTTACCTGCTGCCAATCTTTCATTCTTACGGCAGGAGGACTTTTATGTAGGCAGTGCTTTTTACAAAAAGCCTTGGGTCATTGCTCCGGCCTCCACCACAGCGAGGGATGGTCTTGGTCCTTTATTTAATACCAATAGCTGTCTGGGCTGCCACGCCAAAAATGGCCGTGGTCAACCCCCGATGGCAAAAGATTCTGCACCACTGTCTACGCAAATTCAGTTAAGTGTAGCTAGCGACAGCGCCGCAGATCAGGATGATGCCACTTGGTTCAAGTTATATGGTGTTTTGCCTGAGCCTGTTTATGGCAGTCAATTGCACCCACGAGCTGTTCCAGGCGTTTTACCCGAAGGTCAGCCGGTAGTGACCTACACTGAAATTCATGGTGAATTCGCCGATGGTGAGCCGTGGACATTACTCAAACCTAAGTGGTCTATTCAAGATTTAAATTACGGAGCACTATCACCAAAGCTACAGTTATCAGCGCGGGTTGCACCTGCCTTGGTAGGATTGGGTTTGTTAGCCGCCATACCCGAAAAAACCTTGCAAGCATTCACTGACCCAAATGATGCGGATCAAGACGGTATTTCTGGTCGTTTAAATCGTGTTTGGAGTCGTGAAAAGCAGCAATATGTCAATGGTCGCTTTGGTTTAAAAGCCAATCACCCCGACATTAAGCAACAATCAGCCGCAGCCTTCCACAATGATTTAGGCATTAATTCCAGTCTCTACCCGGGTGAAAGCTGCACCGCTTCACAAAAAGCTTGCCAAGCCGCTCCGAGTGGTGGTGAAACAGAAATCCCGGACGACATTCTGGCTAAAGTGATTTACTACCTCAAGCTACTAGGCGTGCCCGCCAGACGTGATACAAACCATCCAGACGTGCTCAAAGGCGAACGCCTGTTTAAGCAAGCGGGCTGTACGCATTGCCATATCCCAAGCATGAAGACGGGTAAAATGCCAGGCTTCCCAGAGTTGTCCGAGCAGTCTATTCAGCCTTTTACTGATTTATTACTGCATGACATGGGTGAAGGTTTAAGCGACCAACGACCTGACTTTGCCGCATCCGGGCAGGAATGGCGCACCCCCCCCTTATGGGGCATAGGCTTAACAAAAACGGTCAGCGGCCATACCCGTTTTTTACACGATGGACGCGCACGCAACCTGCAAGAAGCCATTCTTTGGCATGGTGGCGAAGCCCGTGCGGCTCGTGATGAATTTCTACAAATGGAACGTAGCGAACGCGATGCACTGCTGCGTTTTTTGAACTCCCTTTAATCAAACCACACAACTCAAGCCATGACTGCCCAATTGGATCTAATGTCTGTTTTTCTCAATACTTTTAAACTTAAACCAAGCCTTCGCTCCTACCCTTTTTCGCGGCCAACACAAAAAGGCACACCACAAAAAGGCAAAGGATGGCTGACTGGAATCAAGCGAGCACTACTCGCCCTAGCCCTGCTGGGTTTTATACCCAGCTTGCAAGCCGATGACAACACAAACGCAGCAGCTAATAGCGCTGGTGAACATTGGTTAGTCACAGTAACCGATCAAGTTATCTTGCCCTTGTACCGTGACTTGGAAACACAAGCCGCCAAGCTAGTGACGAGCAGCAAAGACTTTTGTCAACAGCCTAATAATGAGCAATTACAACAGTTAAGACAGGCTTGGCTCAATACGATGCTAGCTTGGCAACGCACAGATAGTTTGATGTTTGGTCCGGCGATTGAAGAGCAATTAGATTTTCATATTAATTTCACACCTCCTAAGAAACTTATTATTAAACAACTGCTTAATAGTGATCAGCCCATCACAGGCGAAACCCTGAATAAAAATGGTGTAGGCGGAAAAGGTCTGAGCACACTGGAATATTTGCTCTATGATCGTGAGCGTTCTGATGCAGATTTACTGCAAGATTATGTTCCTGAAAATAGCGCTGCCCAGCGTCGTTGTGCTTACTTGCAAGGGGTTAGCGAATTATTACACAGCGATATACAGCGCATTACGACACCTTGGCTGCGCACACAAAACAGTTATGCTGATAGCTTTCGTACAGCAGGAGCTGGCAGTCCCATGTTTGTCAGCCAACAGGAGGCGATTGATACGCTTATTAGCAAGCTTTATCAATCAGCCGAAAAGACAGCAGGCCGCCGTTTAGCTAAGCCGTTAGGGATTCGGACAAAGCAAGCTCCCAAGCCATATCAATTGGAAGCTTGGCGTAGTGGCGCTAGTATGGCGTTGGTAAAAGCTAATCTACAAGGTATTAAAATGCTCTTAGTCGATGGTGGCATTTTGGAGCACCTCACAACACAGAGCACAGCCGCTAAACACACAGCACAAAGCTTAGCACAAGCTTTAGATAAGGCTATGGCATTGGATGTACCCGCTGATGCTTTCAGCGTCGTGGACAGTGACAATAGCACCGCACTGCTGCCTTGGTATGAACAAAGTCAAATCATTAAAAATATTATTAAAAATGAAGTGGCGGCAGAACTGGGCGTGCAATTAGGCTTTAATGACAATGATGGAGATTAAGTCATGAGCATCAGCCGTCGCCAGTTCTTATTTCTGGTCTGTACCGCTGCGCTGGGTTCGGCTTTAGGTGTCAACACACTATTACAGCAGGCCGGTGCTCATGACGCACCATTGTACTTGTACTCTGCCAGTGACAATGAAACAGGGGGACATTTTCTCAGTCAGTTAAACCTGCATACAGGGCAACTCAAACAACAAGCTTTGCCTTTTCGTGGTCATGCGCTCATACCACTTGCCGAGCAACAGGTTATTTTGTTTGGACGCCGCCCAGGCACACAGTGCGTGGTAGCTGACTTTAAACAGTCTCAAGTAAACACTTTCTCCGCCGCAGCTAAGCGTCATTTTGGTGGGCACGGTTGTTTATCAAAGGATCGACAAGTGCTGTTTACCACCGAAAATGATTATGAGGGCAAGCGTGGTGTGCTAGGCATTCGTGACCGGCAAAACTTACAAGTACTTGGTGAGTATGAAACGTATGGCATGGATCCTCATGATATTCACCTCATGCCTGACGGAAAAACGCTGGTTATTGCCAATGGTGGGATAGAAACTCACCCTGATTTTGGACGACGCAAACTCAATATAAGCACAATGCAACCCTCGCTAGTGTATCTTGATGCCGACAATGGTAAAAAACTGGAGGAGTACCGACTGCCTGATCACCAGCTCAGCATTCGTCATCTCAACGTTAGCGAGCAAGGGGACGTTGGTGTGGCTTTGCAGTTTGAAGGTAATTTATATCATCGCCAGCCTGCATCTCTAGTGGCTTGGCAACCAGCAGGTGGCACATTGCAATTGCTCAGTATTGGCGGAACGGATGTGCCGTTATTTAAGGGCTACATGGCTGATCTTGCTTTTGACAGCAAGCAACAAATACTCGCAGTTACCTCACCACGCGGCAAGCAGGTCAGCTTCTGGAATATCGCTGCACAGCAATTCTTATATGCCAGCACATTGCCTGAGCCTAGCGGTATAGCTTTTTTACAGGATCAGCAGGTTTTCCTCGTATCGGATGCTAAGGGTGGTGTCCATACAATCAAAGCCACACTGGAAGGTGCTGAGGTAGAGACATTATATCAATTTGAAGATCAGCACTGGGATAATCACCTGCTAGCTTGATAGGCAAGATAAAGAAAAAGCCCGGCTTAACCGGGCTTTTCCTAAGTAGTAAGAGCTAACTAGCACTTAACTTATTAGCTTAGCAGTGCGCTTCAGTTGCCAGAAGACATTTGTTTTAGATATGCCACCAGCACTTTAATCTCTGTTTTATCCAAACGCTGAGCAAAAGAAGGCATTTGACGACTAATACCATTGCTAATAACAGCTTTAATCGCTGCTAGTTTAGCTTCTGGCGTTTGTTGTCCAGCCACATTAGCGACTGTCCAAATTTTATCCGTCAAATTAGCCGCTCCCTGAGAAGCTAAACCCGTTCCTTCTTTAGTGTGACAATAATAACAACCACCTGCCTGACCGTTGAAAATTAATTCACCCTGCTTAGCAGCTTCTGCATCCAACGGCTGATCAGACAGACTTAACACGTAATTAGCCACTTGATTCAACTGTGTATCGTTGAAAGTCTCACGGAAAGGCGGCATGTAACCATTACGCCCATTTACAACCGTTTGATGAATTTGTTCAACTGAACCGCCCCATAACCAGGCATCATCAACCAAATTAGGAAACAAGCCTACGACACCTTGACCACCTGCTTGGTGGCAAGCTGCGCAGTAATCGCCAAAAATACCATTACCATAAGAACGCACAAAAGCACCCATATCAGGATCTTGACTGATCTGATCATAAGGTGTTGCGGCTAATTTACTCAGGTATTCTTTTTGCTTCAGTGATTGCTCACCAGTTTGCATATCGTATGCTAATAGCGCACGAGTATTCCAGTGAGTTGTCATTTCCTTACCGCCCTTACCCGTATAGGTCACGCTGGAAAAACCTTTGGTATAGGTACTACCTATCGGCCATGATGGATAAATTAAAAAGTAGGCCAGCGCAAAGAGCATGGTTGCATAGAAAGTCCACAACCACCAACGTGGCAGCGGATTATTAAACTCTTGTAGAGTGTCATCCCATACATGTCCGGTAGTTTCCGCACCGGTCAAGGGATCTTTTATAGGTTTTGCCATGATTCAATTCTCATCTCGCTGTGTGGGTCTGACATGTTTTTTGCCAGGAATACGCTCCTCATCATCAAGGAAGGGAACATTCCGATAAGATTCCAGTCGCTTACTACGACTCCGATTGGTATAAACATAAAGAATAATACCCACAAAGGTAACAAAGAAAATAACGAGCGCTGCTACCTTGCTATTACCCAAATCGGTGAACCACATCCATAAATCAGTCATCGCACCCTCTTTACATCAAACTCACACACTATCAAAAGACCGGATTACCGGAAATCGACAAAGTGATTTTCATCAAACTGGGTGAAATCCACCATCGTGCCCAATACTTGCAAATAGGCAACAAGTGCATCCATTTCGCTGATGAAAGAAGGATCACCATCGTAGTTCCCGGACTGTGCCTGGGCGATTAGGTTTTCTTCTGCACGGTTAATATCCAGCAGCGTAGCAACCTCTTCTCCAAACCGATCTACAGTACCGGGCTGCTTTTCACCCGCTTCATTGGTCCAACCTTGATATTCGGCAGTGGTCAAACTGTAAGGCACGCCAGTACGCTTCAAGGCGATCATACGGTCTTGGATATCTGAATATTTCAGCTCGTTACTCAATAACCAAGGGTAATTCGGCATAATAGATTCAGGCACAACCGAGCGCGGTGCAGCCAAATGCTGAGCATGCCATTGGTTAGAATATTTACCGCCTACACGAGCCAAATCTGGTCCAGTACGTTTAGAACCCCATTGGAAAGGATGGTCATATTTAGACTCTGCACCCAATGAATAATGCCCGTAACGTAATAACTCATCGCGGAATGGACGAACCATCTGTGAGTGGCAAGTATAGCAGCCTTCACGGATATAAATATCCCGCCCCCTTAATTCCAGAGGCGTGTAAGGGCGTACCATCTCGACACCTGTGCCAGGGTCTTTGACTTCCTCAACAGTTTCATTGATATAGTGTAAGGGTACAATTTCAACCAAACCACCGATGCTGATCGCCACGAGTGTCATGACGATCAATAAAGCTGAGTTGGTTTCAATACTTTCATGCTTAAACATAATGTAATACTCCCCTACTTACGCTTGCGCTGCGGCAGCTTCAGGAACAGTATCTTCCTGATTAACACGCAAAATAGTCATGTAAATGTTGTAAGCCATGATCAGCATGCCTACTACAAAGAACAAACCACCCACCGCACGAACAACATAAGGGATATGCATGAAGCTCACTGTCTCAATGAAGGTATAAGCCAAATTGCCATACTCATCAAAAGCACGCAGCATTAAACCTTGGCCGATACCTGCAACCCACATGGCAGTGATATACAAAATAACGCCAATGGTTGCGAGGAAGAAGTGAACATAAATCAGCTTGACACTATAAACCGTGGTATTCCACAGGCGTGGAATCATGTGATAGAACGAACCGATGGATACCATCGCTACCCAACCCAAAGCGCCTGAATGTACGTGACCCACTGTCCAGTCAGTATAGTGAGACAAGGCATTAACACTCTTCAATGACATCATTGGCCCTTCAAAGGTAGACATGCCATAGAAGGATAATGAGGTAATCAAGAACATTATAATGGGGTCAGTACGCAGCTTGTCCCATGCACCAGACAAGGTCATGATACCGTTAATCATTCCCCCCCAAGATGGCATCAATAGCAGGATGGAGAATACCGCTGCCAAAGAAGAAGTCCAGTCAGGAATAGCAGTCCAGTGCAAGTGGTGAGTACCTACCCACATGTACATGAAAGACAAAGCCCAGAAGTGAATAATAGACAAGCGATAAGAGTAAATAGGACGACCCGCTTGTTTAGGGACGAAATAATACATCATCCCAAGGAACGCAGCGGTCAAGAAAAAGCCTACTGCATTATGCCCATACCACCATTGCGTCATGGCATCTTGTACACCAGAGAACAGGCTGTAAGACTTAACGGACAATAACCCGATGGGTACGGCTAGATTGTTGAAAATATGCAACAAGGCGGTAGCCAAAATAAAGGCCATAAAGAACCAATTGGCCACATAAATATGGGGTTGATTACGACGCACCAAAGTTGTGGTATAAATCAGGAAATAAGTTACCCACACCACTGCGATAGCAATATCAACATACCACTCAGGCTCAGCATACTCGCGGCCTTGTGTAACACCCATCAAATAACCAATACCCGCAACCGCTAAGGCAATATTCCAACCCCAGAAAGTAAAGTTAGGCCAGAACGTCCCACCGGTTAATCGAGTCTGACAGGTACGCTGTACAACGTAATAAGAAGTGGCAAATAAGGCGTTACCCCCGAAACCGAAGATAACCCCACTGGTATGAACCGGCCGCAAACGTCCGAAAGTAATCTGGGCTAAATCGAAATTCAAAATTGGCCAAGCCAATTCTGAAGCGACATAGACCCCGGCAGTCATGCCGGCAATACCCCAGACAATCGCGGCAATCGCAAATTTCTTCACGATCTCATAGTTATATTGCTCTGACGAGGCTACTGCACTATGCGCCATCACTTGTCCTCAATACAATAAAGAAAAAACAGTTTTATACCCTAAGACTGCCTAGAATCCCCCCCATTTTATGAATGGGTAGCAGTATTAGCGCGTGGTTGAAATGGCGCACGAATATACGCCAAAACACATTTAAAAGCATGCCTTTTTCAATGCTTAGTCAACATGACCTTTATCAAAAAAGGGTAAATCCCCATACCAGCAAGGCATTTACAATCGACAGGCTGACTGCGGCCGAGCCCATATCTTTAGCACGCCCAGACAGCTTATGAATTTCGCTACCGGTTCGGTCTACCACAGCCTCAATCGCTGAATTAAGTAATTCTACAATCATGACCAACAAGACACTGGCAATCATCAAAAGCATCTCAAGTTTGGTCTCGCCCCAGTAAATAGCAAGCGGGACAGCCACCCCAAAAACCCATACCTCTTGTCTGAAAGCGGCCTCATAACGGTAGCAAGCTTTAAAACCCTGCCATGAATATTGTCCAGCCTTAATAATACGTTGCAGACCACGCTTGCCACTATACGCCATTGCTTTGTCTCTTATTAGTCTATTTACAGATTTATCTATTACAGAGCGACACCCATACCTGCCAACAAGGTGCTAACAGTGCCTGCTTTTGCCAGCAACCACGTCAATGTATCGCCCGCGCTTTTAATCTCTTTCGCCAGCTTGATCGCACCCAGTGTACCGTCCTTCACACTACTCAGTAACTGTTGCAGTTGGCTGCGTTCCGTTTCGTTCACTGCCTCCGGTGTCGCCACTAGTCTTTCGAGCAGGGTGCGGATCTGCTGAAGCTCGTTATAGGCATCGACTTTAATCATAAAATCCGCCTGATGCTCTCCAATGTCTTTCATCAACTGAGCGAGGTGTTCCTGATATGCTTGCAACACCTGCTGATCCACTGAATGAGTCGTGACATGACCTGAAAGCTGCTGCCTGTCGCCAGTGCCGCCGATTGCGCCAACATTTCCATGCACTGTCACATTCATCGCTGCTTTCTGCTGTTCTTCACTCATAATAAACCCCATCACCTTGTTTAAATCATACCGTTTGCCGTCATCTGAGCGGATGAATCGCCGCTTCTCAGTAAAAAACTCGCTTTCCAGACGCTTGTACGGTACACGTGCTGCCGTCTTTTTCACCCGCACAGCGTTATCACGCTCACACAAAGCACGCTCTGGTAAAATGACATATTCCGCAACCCCCAAGCCCTTCATATTCACCTTAAATTGATTCACCTGAGCACGCAATACTGCGAGGTAGTCGCGCCGCTGTTCCCCCCAGACCTGAAGACTTAGTTGTCGTGCATAATAATCAACCTGTAAGCGT
Organism: Pseudomonadota bacterium; assembly: GCA_002747435.1. GTDB lineage: Bacteria > Pseudomonadota > Gammaproteobacteria > Thiotrichales > Thiotrichaceae > Thiolinea. The sequence continues at coordinate 274 of PDPH01000001.1, read as the reverse complement.
GCCTGCGCTTGTAGTGTCTGCGCGGCCAGCATAACACCACGCTGCCACACCAATTGCTGACCAGTTTGAGTGCGCCGGATGTCTTGGTGGTTTTTAACGATTAAATTGGCGATCACACTGCGCGGCAATAAACTGTCAAAATCAAACACCACCTGAATATAATCTGTCCTTGCATCGGGTAAATAGGGACTGAGTTTTGGCTGATCTTTTGGCAACTTATCGGGAATCACCAGTTTACTGGAGCAATGCCCCATGTTCTGCACACGGTAACACA
>PDPH01000029.1 GCA_002747435.1 Pseudomonadota bacterium | reverse complement strand
CGGTTATCACTGGCTTGGCGAAGGGGTTTATAATCCCTTTGATATTCTGCAATTGTTTAAACGTCGCCAATTTGATAACTACTGGTTTGAAACAGGTACACCGACCTTCCTTGTCGATCTCTTATTCCAGCGCAAAATACCTACTCTGCGCCTTGATTGCATGATTAGCAGCAGTAGTGTTATTTCCAGTTTTGAAATCGATAAAATCGCCACTGAAGCTTTATTATTCCAAACAGGTTATCTCACTATTAAGCACAAGCAACGGGCGGGTGGCCAAACCTTTTATACTTTGGGTTACCCGAATAAAGAAGTGTATCAAAGCCTGAATGAAAGCCTATTAGCGGTTTTAGTCGATACCCCTGAACAAAGCCCAAATACCTTACGTTTATACGAGCTGTTATTACAAAATGATTTCGGTGGCCTAAAGCAATTATTCCATAGCTTTTTTGCCAGCATCCCTTATCACTGGTATACCAATAATGCCATTCAAAGTTATGAAGGCTATTATGCCAGTGTGTTTTATTCCTATTTTGCTTCACTGGGCTTAGATGTCACGGTGGAGGACAGTACCAATCTAGGACGGATTGATATGGTCTTGCTGTTTAATCAGCAGGTGTATTTATTTGAGTTTAAAGTGGTTGAATTAGCCCCTGAAGGTAAGGCTTTGCAGCAAATTAAAGTGAAAGGTTATGCTGAGAAGTATGCCGCCCTCCAGCAGCCGATTTATTTGATTGGGGTGGAGTTTAGTAAGGAGCAGCGCAATATTGTGGGCTTTGTGGTGGATCGGCCAGCTGAGCAATACGAGAAGGAGGGGTGAACTTGGCGCAGGATTTATAGGCGTTTTGTTTATCAGGCTGTTATGATAAGCCTTCGGTAAAGCCCATTACTTAATGAAGAGATTAGCATCATGGACAATCAGGAAATTGATTATCAAGCTGGTTACGATAACTTCGTCGCAGAGGTAAAACGTTCCGGCAAAGTCTGGGGTTTGACGACTAAGGATGGTGAAGATAATTGGGCTGTTTGTCCTTCTGCTATGTATGAAGAAACAGATGTTATGCCATTGTTTTCCAGTCGAGAAAAAGCGCAGCAACATTGTATTGATGAGTGGGAGATTTATCAGCCACAAGCAGTCGTTCTGGAAGAATTTGTCAATGATTGGCTGCCAGGTCTGCATGAAGATGAAGCCCTGATTGGCCCAGATTGGGATATGGATTTGGCTGGTTTGGAAATTGAGCCTATGGATGTGGCTGAGGATCTGGAAACGGTTGACTAATGCAAATCGGTCACTATAACCGCTTGCGCGTCAGTAAACAGGTAGACTTTGGGGTTTATCTGGAGGGTGGTGCTTATGGCGAAATTTTGTTGCCGCGACGTTATGTGCCTGGCAGCGTGCAAGTAGGGCAAGAGCTTGAGGTTTTTATCTATCTTGATTCTGAAGACCGCCTGATTGCTACAACAGAAAAGCCATTGGCCACGGTTGGCGAATGTGCTTTTTTGCGGGTCGTGGATGTCAATCGGCATGGTGCTTTTCTTGATTGGGGATTGCCTAAAGATTTGCTGGTACCACACAATGAACAAGCGATTCCCATGCAAGTGGGGCGGTTCTATGTTGTTTATTTGTACGTGGATGAGCAGAGCGAAAGCATCGTGGCTTCCTCGCAATTATCACGTCATTTAAGTGAGTTGGGTTACTACTTTAAAGTAGGGCAGGCTGTTGATTTGCTGATTTATGCTACAACTGACTTGGGTTTCAAGGCCGTTATTAACCAGACGCATTTAGGCTTATTATACAAAACAGACGTTTTTCAAACCTTACAAGTAGGTCAGTCTGTTAAAGCCTATATCAAGCACATCCGTTCTGATCGTAAAATTGATTTAAGCCTTAAGGCGCCTGGTGTGATCGTAGCTGACGCTTTGGCTCAAAAAATACTAAGGCATTTGGAACAGCAGGGTGGTAGTTCTGACCTGACTGACAAAGCCCCACCAGAACGTATTTATGCTGAGTTTCAGGTCAGCAAGGCTCACTTCAAACGCGCTTTAGGGCTATTGTACAAACAGAAAGTTATTGTGCTCAGCAAAGATAAAATTAGCTTGGTATAACTTTGATAAGTTGATGGGAATACTTGAGGGCTAGTCGGGTAGTGCCTTGCTATGGAATCGTTGCTCCTCAGGAGATGCTTGGAATAAATACCCGCTAGCTAAGCTTGATCTCAAGCAAAGTCGCCAGCGGGCATTGGATGTTTTTGCAGCTATTAAGTAAGCTGTTGCCTGTGTTGGTAATTTAGCGGAAGGTAATGAAAGCGCCACGTTCACCAGATTGGCTGCGAATACGATCTAAATTGGCGCGCGCTTCACTTTCGCTATTGAAAGGAATGCGTACTTTATAAAGACCATTAACCTGATCGACGACCACGTTTAAGCCGCGACTGGCCATACGGCTACGTGCTTGTTCAGCATTGCTGCTACTGCCTGAGGCAAAAAGCTGAATAGCAGCTCCCCCACTACTACCTACATTGCCGGCTACACCTTGGTTGCTGCTATGGGTATTGCCAGCATAATAATTATTAGTGTTTGAGCTTTGCGAGTTATTATACGTCATGTTTCCGCTGTAGCTGTCATAAGAATCATTAGCTGCATGTTGGCTAGTGTTATAAGTGTCATAACCGCTGCCGCTGTAGTCATAGATACCGCCGCTGGTATTGTTGTTTGCAGGCGCAGGCGTGCTCGTTTGCTGTGGCGGGTTGGAGTAACTATTGTAACTGTTATTAGCGTATTGATTATGGTAGTTATTATCTGCTGTATTATAATTATCGCCACTGTCGCCTTGTTGATAAGCACTGCCGTAAGTGTCATAGCTACTGTTGTTAGAGCTATCATAATGATTGTTCGTAACATCGTAATGATCATAAGTCGAGTTATGTGCGACGGGGGGGGTGTAAGTAGGCGGTGGCGTATAGACAGGCGCCGTTGCCTGATAGTTATTCTGTGGCTGAGTTTGAGCGGGGGCTGGCGTCAGTGGATTAGCCTGCGGAATACTCGCTTGGGTCGGAGGATTAGCGGTATAAGATGGTTCATAGGTAACGGCTTCGTTGTTGCTTGTGGCTGTTTCATCATATGGTAAAGTACTGCAAGCAGAAGCGAAAAGTGTTGTGGTTGATAAAATTAGGCTCAAACGCAAAGATTTGTAAGATGGGTATTTCATTATTATTTGCCCTCAGTTTATTGTATATCCCAATAAGACATTATTATTATCAGTAAAGTTCTTTTTTGCGTTAAAAGACTGACTAGCGGAAGTGGTCGTAACCGTCTTGGGAGAGTTTGTAATTATTATCTAGCTTCAAACTGTTTTTTTTATCGTTAATAGTGCCAATAATACTAAAACCGCCACTGAACGCCTCAGAGATTTTCTCTGCTTGATCATGTAGTTGTGGCAGTTTTTCAGGCGCGATTGTGAATAGTAATTCATAATCATCACCCCCATTCAAGGCAAAACTTAAGCGTTGCTCCTTTTTTAGTCTTTTTAGGGCAGAGCTGAAGGGGATTTTGTTTGTATCGAGTTGTGCACCCACTTGAGAAGCTTGCAATATATGTTGTAAATCAGCTAGCAATCCGTCGGAAATATCTATGCAACTGCTGGCAATGTTTTTTAGCACTTTGCCCAGTGCTAAACGTGGTGTTGGATAATGTAGGCGTTGCAAACAATAGTTGGCATCCGCAGTGGGTAAATAAAGTCGTTGTTGATGGCAAGCTAAGCCCGCCGCTGCATCTCCCAGTGTGCCGGAAACAGCAATGACATCACCGATTTGTGCACCGCTGCGCAACAAGGCTTGATCTGCTGGTACGCTACCAATGACTTGTATCGTAATGCTTAAAGAGCCACGGGTTGTATCGCCGCCAACCAGAAAAATTTGATGTGGCTTTGCTGCGGCTTGCAAGCCTTGGGCAAACTCATTGAGCCATTGTTGATTGGCCTCCGGTAGTGTTAGTGCCAAGGTGAACCAGAGTGGTTTTGCCCCCATCGCTGCTAAATCGCTCAAGTTCACAGCCAAGGATTTATAACCTACCGCATGTGCCGGAGTGTTATTTGGAAAATGAACTCCACTAATGGAAGTATCGACTGTCACCACGAGTGCTTCATGTTGAGAGGGTGCTAGTAAAGCAGCATCATCTCCAACACCTAGCAGTACATTGGGTGGTGTATCCCGCCAAGTAAACCACTTTTCGATTAGTGCAAACTCGCTCATGATGTTTGTACCCGCACACATTTAAAAGTCTTGTACAAAACTGGGAGCTTATGTTAACAAAACCACTTTGATGCAGATAGAGAGGGGGCAACAGGAATGCTGCAATGGGTAAGTATCTTGCTGGGGGGAGGTTTAGGTGCTTTATTACGCTTTTTATTATCCAATGGAATTTATCAGTTGTTTGGCAAGGCCTTTCCTTATGGAACACTGTTTGTCAATGTGCTGGGATCTTTCTTAATTGGTTTGCTGACTTTTTTGTTTATGCAGCGTGGATTATTGGAAACACCGTTAGCACGTGGGCTGATTGTCGGCGTTCTAGGGGCACTTACTACTTTTTCCACCTTCTCTTTGGATAATTTTGACCTATTAATGCAGGGCGCAATACTTAAATGTGTAGTAAACATGGTATTGAATGTTGGGTTTTGTTTGCTGGCCGTGAGTCTGGGCGTACTCGTAGCACGCAGCTTTTGATATGATGCATTTTTTCAGAATATTTTAAAAACGGACACATACTATGCTCGATCCCAAGCGTCTGAGAACCGAATTGGATGATGTGGCGCAACAGTTGGCACGTCGTGGTTTAAAACTGGATGTAGATACCATCCGCTCGCTGGAAGAACAACGCAAACACTGGCAAACCCGTACAGAAGATTTACAGAATCAACGTAATTCCCGCTCCAAGTCGATTGGTCAGGCCAAGGCGCGAGGTGAGGCTATTGAGCCTTTATTGGCAGAAGTGTCTGACTTGGGCGAGCAATTGGATGTGGCAAGACGGGAACTGGAGAGAGTACAAGCTGAAATGGAAGCTATCAGCTTGGGGCTGCCCAATATACTGGATGCTTCAGTACCTGACGGCAAGGATGAAAATGATAATGTCGAAATCCGCCGTTGGGGTGAGCCGCGTGCCTTTGATTTTGAGCCAAAGGATCATGTTGATTTGGGAGCCGTGAATGGCTGGATGGACTTTGAGGCAGCTAGCAAATTGACAGGCTCGCGTTTTGTTGTATTGCGTGGTGCAATGGCTCGCCTGCATCGTGCCCTGATTCAGTTTATGCTCGATACTCATACGACTCGACATGCTTATCGTGAAGTCTATGCGCCTTATATGGTCAATGCTGAAAGTTTACAAGGTACTGGGCAACTGCCTAAGTTTGAGGAAGATTTATTCAAATTAGACAATGAGCAAGCTTATTATTTGATTCCTACCTCTGAAGTGCCGGTGACTAATCTGGTGCGGGGTGAAATTCTTGATGCTAGTGATCTACCTTTGAAATACACCAGTCATACACCTTGTTTCCGTTCTGAGGCGGGTTCTTATGGTAAGGATACGCGAGGTTTAATCCGCCAGCATCAGTTTGAAAAAGTGGAAATGGTACAAATTGTGCTTCCCGATCAATCTTGGAATGCTTTGGAAAGCATGACGAATCATGCTGAAAGCATTTTGCAGGAACTAGGCTTGCCTTATCGCGTGATTGTATTGTGTTCAGGCGATACCGGATTTTCAGCAGCCAAAACGTATGACATTGAGGTGTGGCTACCAGGTCAGCAAAAATACCGTGAAATTTCTTCTTGTTCGAATACTTTGGATTTTCAGGCGCGTCGCATGATGGCGCGTTATCGCAATCCTGAAACCGGCAAGCCAGAATTAGTACATACCTTAAATGGTTCAGGGGTGGCTGTAGGGCGAGCTTTGGTGGCGGTGGTGGAAAATTATCAAGAGGCAGATGGTCGGATTCGTATACCCGATGTCTTGCGTGTTTATATGGGTGGGGCTGAGTACTTGGAATAAACTGAATGTTGCAGCGCTTTATTTGCTTTATTTATTGTGTATTGTGTGCCGGTTTGGTGGCTTGTGCCCATCAGCCGGATGAACGTGCTGACTTGCGTTTTGATCACCTTGTTTCTATTGATGCAGTGTCTGTACAAGTGGCTGTCTTTGAGACAGCAGCAGAACGCGCTTTAGGTCTGATGAATATCACAACCTTACCAACAGGTACAGGTGCACTGTTTGTCTTTGAGCAGGAGGGCGAAGTTAATTTTTGGATGAAAAACACACTAATCCCTTTGGATATGCTTTTTTTTGATCATGAGCGCCGTTTAGTGCATGTAGTTCGTGCGGTGCAGCCTTGTCGTTTGGCTGATTGTGAGAAAATTAGCGTGCTTCGCACGCAGTATGTGATTGAGGTTTCCCCGCAATTCAATGGATTGCAAGACTTAGTGTTAGGCAAGAGCCAGCTTGAGTTAAATCAATAATATGGCTACAATCGTGTGGGTTTTAAACGAGTGATCTGAACCTAGTTTGAATTGATTGCGACAAACTTCAAGCCCCTCTTGTTTTTATTTTGGGGGTCTATAACTTCAGGAGAGTCGATATGAAACAATTAATCCTTGTGGCCGCTTTGGCTGGCCTTTTAAGTGCTTGTTCTACAGCTCCAGCCTTACCGATTGGCAAAGCACCTGGCGCTGTACCGCCCCAGTTGGTTTATGATAAGGACGGTGATGGTAGAATCCACCCGGATAAATTGGCTTGGGATCGTTTGGACACTTTTGGTCCTGTACCTGTCAATTTACGTGCGGTGGGTAATAAAGTTTGTCAGGATAACAATTTTAAGCGTGCGGTTGGCTATCACCCACAAGGCAAGGATGTAAACGGTAATCCTATTCCTGGTGGTGGTTATTTGTGCTTGCGTTAATCGTTTGAATGTTAAAAAACAGGCAATGTAACTATTTTTAGTTTTCAGTCTGTAGTACACTCCCTCGTAAGCGCCAGCGCATATATCTGAAATACAGGTAAATTATCAGGAGAAACTAATGAATTTTAAATTATTAATGACTGTGGCCGCAGGCTTGGCTTTGGCTTCAGGTGCTACTTCGGCAGCGCCTCAGGCTGTTGCCAAAATTACTTCGGTAGAAGGTCAGGCACTGGTTGAAACAGCACAAGGTGTACGTCAACTGGCTCAAGCGGATATGTTATTGGCTGAAGGCTCTAATTTGATCGTACTGGAAAATGGCCAAGTGGGTTTGGAGTATGTAGCTAGCCAATGCCAAATTATGCATACCCCTAATACACTGTTGACTGTTAGTGCAGCCTCACAATGTGCAGTGGGGCAGCATATTGCAGTCGGTCAAGCCGGTGGCGTAGTTGCTGCTAGTGCTATTGGTGCGGGTGTAGCAGGTGCGGGTGCCGGTGTTTCATCAGGCGCTTTAGTAGCGGCTGGTTTAGGTACTGCTGGTCTGGCGGGCGCTACGGCAGGCGTAGCGAGTGCCGCTGTTCCGGCGGGGCTTGCTGTAGCAGCAGCAGCAATAGCAGGTTCTTCACCTAATGACTGTAGCAACGGTGCTACTAACAACCCGAACTGTCCACGCCCACCCTCCCCTTAATAGTGTAAGGCTTTATTTTAGCCTATGGGTAGAAGTAGAAGTTAAAAAGTCGGCCTGTGAGAAAGTCACGGGTCGGCTTTCATATTATGCGGTGGCTAACGAATTTGCTCATATTATCCAGTATTTCCCATCCCCTTCTAAAGCCTAAGCCACACGCTTCCCAGGCAAAAAAGACACCCGCTTGATAGCTGCGTCCTTCTTCGTCCTGAGGGTATTGGGCGAACGCTTGATACACCTTGCGATAGTTATCATAGTCGCCACCCAAGGTTTTCAGGGTGCGGCCTGCTGTATCTAAAATGGCCGTGTTAGCGCCCTCGCGGCCAAACATCGCTTTAGATACTTGTTTTTTGCCTCGCAAAGGTTTTGTACGTGTTTCTAGTAAATAAGGTGAGTTAGGAAATAATTCGTACAGAATTTTCATAATCCCTTTGCTTTGGAAGAGCAAGGTATAAGCTGGGTTGAGTACGGTACCGGCCTGATTCCGACTAATATCATCTAGGATGCCGATGATGCCATCCGTTTGTAAGGCAATATCTTCCCAAGGATATAATTTGAACCAATAGTCAAACTTGATCTGGTCAGGATTGAAAATACCGTCCTGTTCTGAAAAAGCGACTTCGTGCATGTAGGCAAAATCAGTTTGATAACCTGCTTCCGTGGCGATTTGTTGCAAGAAGCGTACAGTACGCTCGTCTTCAGGCAAATCACTCATACTGGAAAACAAGATATTTTGGTAATGATAATGCTCGGCAAAATGCGCTGGAGACTCAGTTCCAGTCACTAGACGACGGAAGTTATTTTGAATGGCTTCATACACATTATTGAATTGCCGTTCTTCATCCAGACCATTGGCCTTCAGTAAAGCCCATTGCACGACCGCTGTTTCAAATAGACTGGTGGGTGTATCTGCATTAAATTCAATCAATTTGATCGGTAAGCCATCGATACCACCTGCAAAATCAAAGCGACCATATAAATGGAGATCATCTTGTTCCCAACTACGCTGAATCTGATTAATGAGATTGAAAGGAATATCCAGTTCAAAAAACAGTTCATTATCTATGACATGCTGGCCTGCCTCGACAAACATGTCATACAGTGTATTAGCTGCTGTATAATAAGCCTCTGCTTCAGCTTCCGTAAGCTCTATCAGCTCATTGAGCAGATAAGCTGAACCATCATGATCCGTGTGCCAGGTCATGCCAACTTCTTCCATAATGGCAGGCGGAATAGCGGCAACGCTTTGTGTTTTAATCATAGTTTAGCTACCGAATGAGCTGCTGCGCTTATTACTACTGCTGTTTCGGCTGCTGTTATTGTTATTGCCAAAAAAGCCGGAACGTGCTCGCGATCTAGTTTGAGTTGCCCGCTTGCTTTGTGCCGGATTGCGTGTACTGCTCATAGTGCGTCGCGCCCGTTGAGTCTGGGCTTGTTGGTGTTGACGGAAATTTTGATTATTCATCAGTTTATTTGCAATCATACCGCCAATGAGTGCACCCGCAGCGGATGCTAATATGGTTTCACCTAAGCTCAAACCCTGATTTTGAGCCACCGGCTCTGCTAATTGTGAGCTGCCTTCTTCGACTCGTTGCGCTTCTGCTTCTGCTAATTGGCGTAGCTCGGCTTCTGTTAAGAACTGTTCTGAACCATCCATTTTTTTGAGAATAGCACGGCTACCGTCATTAGAGGGATATTGTTCTAATAGTTCATAAGTGTCTGGATTTTCTCCAGTTTGCTTGATGACCATAAAGACACCTTGCTCGACACCTTGGCTAATGGAAGCTTGTTCATTTTGATTCACAGGAGGCGGTGTCGCGCTTTCATCACCACAGCCTTGTAAACTGGCAGCAATCGTAAAGCCTAGCGTACCTACCATAGAGTAAGAGGCAACTTGCTTGATGTAATGTTTTTTCATGAGAAACTCCGTGTTTTAGCATTCATGTTATCTGTGCGTGAATTATAGAAGGCTGAGCTACAAAATCCATTCTCCGGGATCATATGCCGGTTATCTGATGAAGTTCGTCTTGAAGTGCGACTGTGGCATAGTTACTAACATACAGTGTTAGTTAACAAACCCTAAGTAATAAACCCCAAGCACTTAACACTAAAATCTTTTCACAACTCATAATTAATAACAATAAAACAAGGACTCATCATGAAAAAAATCCTGATCAGCATGTTGTTATCCACTACTTTTATGACTGCACCTTCTTGGTGCTGAAATGGTCAATATCAATCAAGCCAGTGCGCTTACCATTGCGGCCAATTTGAAAGGTATTGGTGAAAAGAAGGCTGAAGCCATTGTAGCCTACCGCACCGAACATGGACCATTTAGCAAAGCTGAAGACATTATGCTGGTTAAAGGAATTGGCAAGATTCTTTTTCAGAAGAACCAAGCAGATATTTTACTAACAGAAGGTGCTGTAGCCATTACTGAAAACAGTCAGTCAGCCCAAAGTGTCAAACCCTCAGATGAAAAAAACAATAAGCCTGTTGATAAAAAAGCCATTGATCAGTCAGCAGAAAAAAATACAACTACATCTGATAAGAAAGTAGAAGCTTCTCAAACAAAAACAGATAAAGCTTCTTAAGTTTGAATTAAACATTTGATTAATAAACAAACAGACAGGCTAGACCTGTCTGTCATAAGCAGTGTAAACGGCCTAAGTTCCGCGAGTGTCTATAAACTTTGAGAAATCATAAAACAGCACTGTTCTAAGTGCCATTAAATAGAAAATGCCTGTTTTCAGCAGGTCAGCAACGCCTGTCGTTTATAAGAAAGTATAGGAAAGCCTTTTGAAAACAGAGGTTTCAATCTGCGTGATTTTATTGTAACTTAAGTCTGTTCACTGGGTCTTAAGGTACAAAATGCTGGCAAAATTAACTATTTTGGCTTTGATCAGTGTAACAGAATTCAGTTTGAGGAAGCTGGAATCCCAGACACCCTTTCGCAGGGTGTCTTTTCCCGTTAAAATTAGCCCTAAATATATTCCCACCAAACGCAAGTCTATTTGAAAAGCGCTTGTACTGAGCCTATATTTCCTACTAATTTAGTTGGTTAATCGATTTGACTGAAGAGGTTTACATTAATGGATGCAGCAGAGCGGCAACTTGAAGAATTAACACGTGCCGGTTATCAGGCAGGTTTTGTCACGGAGATTGAAGCTGAAACGCTTCCGCCTGGTTTGGATGAGTCCGTCATACGCCTGATATCCGCACGCAAGAATGAGCCAGAGTTCATCCTAGCGTGGCGTCTGGAGGCTTATCGGAAATGGTTGGCGATGGAAGAGCCCGAGTGGGCTCATTTGCATTATCCTAAAATAGATTTTCAGGCTATTTCTTATTTTTCGGCACCAAAATCAGCAGCAGATGCGCCTAAAAGTCTGGATGAAGTTGATCCTGAGTTATTGCGTACCTATGAAAAACTGGGTATCCCGCTGGAAGAGCAAAAAATGCTGGCAGGTGTTGCAGTTGATGCTGTATTTGATAGTGTGTCGGTTGCTACCACTTTTCGTAAGCAATTAGCAGAAGCCGGGGTGATTTTTTGCTCCATTTCTGAGGCCATGCGTGAATACCCCGATTTGATTAAAAAATATTTGGGTTCTGTGGTGCCGCAGACGGATAATTATTATGCAGCCTTGAATGCGGCTGTATTCACCGATGGGACATTTGTATATATTCCCGAAGGTGTGCGCTGCCCAATGGAGTTATCAACCTATTTCCGTATTAATGAGCGCAATACGGGGCAGTTTGAGCGCACCTTAATTATTGCCGATAAAGCTAGCTATGTCAGCTATTTAGAAGGTTGCACCGCACCACAGCGGGATGAAAATCAGTTACATGCTGCGGTAGTTGAGTTGATCGCTCTGCAAGATGCCAAGATAAAGTATTCAACAGTACAAAACTGGTATCCGGGCGATGCGACAGGTAAAGGTGGTATTTTTAATTTTGTGACCAAGCGTGGTGTTTGTGAAGGAGATCGTTCACATATTTCTTGGACACAAGTAGAAACTGGCTCTGCAATTACTTGGAAGTATCCTAGCTGTATTTTGAAGGGAGATGATTCTGTTGGTGAGTTCTACTCGGTTGCCGTAGCGCGCAGCGCTCAACAGGCAGACACTGGCACGAAAATGTATCATGTTGGTAAAAATACCCGCAGCACCATTGTCTCTAAAGGGATTTCAGCCGATCGCGGCCAGAATGCTTACCGTGGTTTAGTGCGCGTCAATAAGGGGGCTGAAAACGGGCGTAATCATACCCAATGTGACTCTTTGTTAATTGGTGATCAATGTGGTGCTCACACCTTTCCTTATATTGAAGTCGCTAATCCTACGGCTAAAGTGGAACACGAAGCTACGACCTCTAAAATTGGTGAAGACCAATTATTTTATTGTCGTCAGCGTGGGATTGCCGCAGAAGATGCTGTATCAATGATTGTGAATGGGTTTTGTAAAGAAGTGTTTAATGAACTGCCGATGGAGTTTGCTGTAGAAGCTCGTAAATTGTTGGCGATCAGTCTAGAAGGTGCTGTGGGCTAAGCTGCCCCTATTAGACATATATAGTAACGAAAGTATTAGGAGAAAATTATGTTATCAGTCAAAAATTTATACGCCAACATCAACGGTAAAGTGATCCTGAAAGGTTTGAACCTAGAGATGGGGGCGGGTGAAGTACATGCCATTATGGGACCGAATGGCTCGGGCAAAAGTACCTTGTCTAAGGTATTGGCCGGGCGTGAAGAGTACAAAGTCACTTTCGGTAGTATTACTTATAAAGGACGGGATTTACTGGCAATGGAGCCAGAAGAACGTGCCCAGCAGGGTATTTTTATGGCTTTCCAATATCCAGTCGAACTGCCCGGAGTCAATAATACTTATTTTATGCAGACCTCGTTGAATGCGATTCGCAAGGCACGTGGTGAGCCTGAATTAAATTCCTTGGAATTCATGAAACTGATTCGTAGCAAGCTAAAAGAGCTCACTATGGATGAAAGCTTGTTGAAGCGTTCAGTGAATGCAGGCTTCTCCGGGGGTGAAATGAAGCGTAATGAAATCCTGCAAATGAGCTTGTTAGAGCCTTCGTTGACCATTTTGGATGAAACCGATTCGGGTTTAGATATTGATGCACTGCGTATTGTGGCGGATGGGGTCAATAATTTGCACAGTCCAGAGCGTTCCATGTTGGTGATTACGCACTATCAACGCTTGCTGGATTATATTCAGCCAGATTATGTGCACGTACTCAGTGATGGCAAAATTATTCGTTCAGGTGATAAGTCGCTGGCACTGGAGTTGGAAGAACATGGTTATGGTTGGATTAAGGGGCAGGAGGCAGCATGACCCAAATAGCGTCCTTGAAGAATAACACGACGGCAAACACAATTTTGCAGCATTATCAACAAATGGCGGGTAATGCTGTTTCTCGGCAGAATTGGGTGAATGCGCGTCGTAAGCAAGCTTTGGCCGCTTTGAATGATCGTATTTTTCCTAAGCATCGTGATGAAGCTTGGCGTTATACACCTTTAGCACCTGTCTTGGGTCAGGCTTTTCAAGCAGCTCAACGCGAAGATGATTTGCTGACCGCTGACGATATTGAGCAATTGCGTCTAACGACTCCTGGGACTCTTGGTTCTGCGCGTGTGGTCTTCCACAATGGTTTTTTTATGTCTGACTTATCTGATCTATCTACAGATCAGTTTGAGGTAATGGATTTGCATAGCGCTTTGCAGCAAGGTCAGCCGCAGGCTCTGGAATATTTGGGGACTTTAAGCCGTAATGATGATTTTTTTACAGCTTTAAGTACAGCAATGGCTGCTGAAGGGGTCTTTATACGCATTCCGGCTGGCCTTAAGCTGGAACAGCCCGTGGAGCTGATACACATTAACCTGAGCTTTGAAAGTGACTTTATTACCCAAGCACGTTTGCTGATGGTTGTGGAGGAGGGTGCCGAAGTACAATTGCTGGAGCAATATGTCGGTTTGTCGGATACAGTGTGTCTGAATAATCAGGTACAAGAAATTTTTCTGGCTAAAGGTGCTAAATTGACGCAGGCGCGTCTACAGAATGAAAGTCGGCGTGCTCGTCATTTGAACCATTTATATGTGCAACAGCAGGCTGAAAGTCAATATCGGGGAACGATGCTGACTTTTGGTGGGCAATGGTCGCGTACGGTACTGCATGCTAATTTTGCTGATGTAGGCGCTCATTGCGAATTAAATGGTTTTTACCTGAGTGGTGCACAACAATCGCATGATATGCACCTTGATGTTGTTCATGCCGTACCGCGATGCACTAGCACGGAGCAGTTTAAAGGTATTTTATACGCGGATGGGCAAGCCGTATTTGATGGTAATATTGTTGTGGCTCAGGATGCGCAGCAAACCGATGCACAATTACATAATGCTAATCTGCTTTTATCGCGCGATGCTGAGGTGAATACCAAACCACGTCTAGAAATTTATGCCGATGATGTGAAGTGCAGTCATGGTACAACAGTTGGTCAGATTGATGCTGATGCCTTGTTCTACCTACGAGCACGTGGTATTCCACGTGAGCAGGCGATTGCTATGGTTTGCCAAGGTTTTGCAGGAGAAATTATTGAGACCTGTGCTTGGAAACCTTTACAGGACAGGGCTATGCAGATTTTGCAGCAACAGCTCGATAAAGTTGCTGCGGGACTTTGAGAATTTGAGGTTGATATCCATGTTCAAGTTATCGCGCCTGAATCAGGCAGAAAAAGTGGCTGAGTTTGATGATGACAATGTAACTCGCCGTGCCTGGCTAAAAGATGAAATTATTCAAGCCATCAAGCAGGTGTACGACCCGGAAATTCCGGTCAATGTTTATGATATGGGGCTGATTTATTCACTGGAGCTGGATACAAACAATAATGTATTGATTGAGATGACCCTCACCAGTCCGGCTTGTCCGGTGGCAGGTAGTTTGCCTGGTATGGTTGAAGCGGCGGCGCGCTCACGGGAAGAGGTGAATAATGTTACTGTCGAACTGGTTTGGGATCCACCTTGGGATATTTCACGTATGAGTGAGGATGCCCGTTTACAATTGAATATGTTTTAGGAGATAGCACGTGATTCACATTACCGAAAATGCCGCCAAACACATTCGCCAGCAACTGGATAAGCGCGGTAGTGGGCTGGGTATGCGTCTGGGCGTGAAAAAAAGTGGTTGTACAGGCTTTATGTATGTTGTCGATTATGTAGATGAAATTGGTGCAGACGATCATATTTATGAAAATCACGGTGTCAAGGTAGTGGTTGATGATAAAAGCCTACGTTTTGTAGAGGGTACGGAAATAGATTATGTGCGTAATAATATTTTGAATCAGGGTCTGGAATTTCGTAATCCGAATGTGAAAGATGCTTGCGGATGCGGTGAGTCTTTTAATGTCTGAGCGCGAAATCGAAGCGATTATTAGCGACTTTGAATGCCTTGAGGATTGGGAGCAACGCTATCAGTATTTGACCGAATTGGGTGAGGCATTGCCAACCATGCCGGAGGACTTACATACTGAAGAGAATCGTGTCAAAGCTTGTATGAGCAAGGTTTGGGTTAAGCCTTATAGTGATCCAACTGATTCAAGCAAAATCTTGTTTTACGGTGATTGTGATACCAGCATTATTAAAGGCGTGCTGGCTTTATTGGTGCGTATTTATTCTGGCAAAACAGCCGCAGAGATTCAGGCTTTAGATGTCGATGATTTGTTTGAGCGTTTGGCTTTAGCCGAAAATCTCAGTCCGAATCGGCATGTTGGTATTTATGCCATTGTCGAAGTCATGAAAGCTCAAGTGGCAATGCTGGCCTCAGCCGCCATTCACGCTTCCACCATTAATTCTTCTAATAGCAAACCGGCTTCTTCCAAATAAGCATTTAAGTGTCGCCGGTCTATATGCACATCCAGCAGGAATTGTCCTTCTTCAGAAATGTTTTCCTGTGCAATTGCATGGTCTTGGTAAAGCTGAGCACGTAAGCGGCCATATTGTGGAGGGAGTTTTAGCTTGCCTTTGAATTGGGTGTGGGCGAAGTAATGGCCTAGATAGGCTAGCAAGTCTTGTAAGCCCGCCCCGGTTTGTGCAGAAACCCAAGCTTGTGCGGGCTTAAAACCGTCGCTCGGTATTATGCTCGGTGCATGTTCTCCTAGGTCAATTTTGTTCATGACCTCAATTTGCGGGACTTTTTCTGCGCCAATTTCAGCAATGACATTATTGACTTGTTCGCGGTAAAAATCACGTTGCTTATCATGGCTATCAATCACGTGCAGCAATAAGTCAGCTTCAACCGTTTCCTGCAAGGTAGAGCGGAAAGCGGCTATGAGGTCGTGCGGTAAATTACGAATAAAACCGACCGTATCGGCTAGAATAATCGCTTGTTGCTTGGGTAAATTAAGACGGCGCAAAGTTGGGTCCAGTGTGGCAAATAGCTGGTCAGCGGCATAGACACCAGATTGGGTCAGGGCATTAAACAGAGTAGATTTGCCTGCATTGGTGTAACCCACTAAAGAGACTGTGGGAATGTCTGCTTTTTTCCGTGCTTGGCGGCCTTGTTCGCGTTGATTGCGTACTTTTTCTAGGCGCTTATTGATTTGCTTGATACGGATACCCAGCAAGCGGCGGTCAGTTTCCAACTGTGTCTCACCTGGGCCACGTAAACCAATTCCTCCTTTTTGGCGCTCAAGGTGTGTCCAACCACGTACTAGGCGGGTTGACATGTGCTTGAGTTGAGCCAGCTCAACTTGTAATTTGCCGTCATGGCTGTGGGCACGTTGGGCAAATATATCCAGAATTAAGCCTGTGCGATCTAACACGCGGCATTGGAACAAACGTTCTAGATTACGTTCTTGGGCGGGAGTCAGGTTATGGTCGAAAATAACCAAATCAGCTTTCAAAGCATTTACTTGATCGCGTATTTCTTCAGCTTTACCTTCACCGATAAAATAGCGCGAGTCAGGCTTAGGTCTCGTACCGGTGACCAGATGCAGAACCTGGGCACCGGCGGAGCGAGCAAGTTCTTGGAACTCATGCTCGTCGGGAGCAGTCTCATCTGCTTTGAAATGTATCTGAACGAGTATGGCATTCTCGCCAGTATCGGGGCGCTCAAATAATTCCAATCGTTCTTATTACTCTGTCGTTAAATTTAATTTGATAGGACGCGCGGGAACAATGGTAGAAATAGCATGTTTGTATACCAATTGACTCACTGTATTGCCCAACAAGACTACGAATTGATCAAAAGATTCAACGTGCCCCTGAAGTTTAATGCCGTTAACCAAATAAATAGAGACTGGAATCCGTTCCTTTCTCAGCGCATTGAGGAAGGGTTCTTGTAAAGTGTGCCCTTTCGACATTGGGTTTTTCTCCTAAAATTTTATGGGTTTGTGGTTGTTGTGATCCGGTATTTGCAGTAGGTCATTCCGTACTCACCAGGTTAAAAGTCTACCAGTAAAAGTTTAACACCAAAACACCTACTCATCGGACACACCTATTTATCCACTTATAAACGCAGAAATGTCACTAATAACCGATGAAAGGTGATAGTTTTCGGCTTTGTATTTAGTCAGACTCTGTTCGGAGCGTAACCAAGTTATCTGACGCTTTGCAAGTCGCCTCGTCGCCACGATAGCACGATTACGCATCAGATTGTAGTCTAATTTGCCATCAGCCAAATGTTCCCATACCTGACGATAGCCTACCGCGCGCATAGCAGGCAGTCCAAGATGCAGATCATGGCGCTGGTATAATTGTTGCACTTCTTCTAATAAACCCTGTTCCAGCATCTGGTCAAAACGTAAAGCTAAGCGATCATGCAGCCATTGGCGATCTGCGGGGAGCAGGGCTATTTTCAATAAATCATAATGACAAGCAGGATAGTGTGCTGCTTGTTGCAATTCAGTTAGTGTTTGTCCGGTTAATTCAAATACTTCTAGTGCTCGTTGTAAGCGTTGTGGATCGTTGGGGTGAATACGTGTTGCTGCAATAGGGTCAATGCTTTGTAAACGTTCATGCAAAGCTTGCCAACCAATCATTTGCGCTTCAGCTTCTAGGCGCGCGCGTATTTCAGGATTGGCTGAAGGTAGCTCCGATAAACCATATTCTAAGGCTCGAAAATACAACATAGTACCGCCGACCAACAGGGGTATACGTCCAGCAGCAGTGATGTCAGCCATTGCTTTGAGTGCATCTTTTCGAAAGTCAGCCGCTGAGTAGCTTTCCGCAGGATCAAGAAAGTCCAGCAAACGATGCGGTGCTTGAGCTAATGTCTCAGCATCAGGCTTAGCCGTGCCAATATCCATGCCACGATACACTAGGGCAGAATCGACACTGATAATTTCCAGCGGCAAGTGTTTGTGCAAAGCAACTGCTAGGTCGGTTTTTCCTGTGCCAGTCGGGCCGAGTAGAAAAATGGCTTTAGGTTTAGGCATCATGCTTTAACACTATTGCCCTCGCATAAAGAGTTTGTCAATTTGGCTCAAGCTCATTTGTGTCCAAGTAGGTCGGCCATGATTACACTGACCACTGCGTTCAGTGCGTTCCATGTCTCGCAGTAAGGCATTCATTTCCTGAATGCTTAATTTGCGATGGGCACGTACTGAGCCATGACAAGCCATCGTTGCCAAAATTTCATTCATGGCGTTTTGAATGCGTTGGCTTTCACCATAAGTAATAAGATCGGATAAAACATCACGTACCAGCATTTCCGTATTACTATCACGCAGCAAACTGGGTACAGCACGAATGGTCAGTTGTTCCATACCCATGCGGCTCAGTTCAAAGCCTAAAGATAGAAAGATTGCGTGATGTGTTTCAGCCTGATCAGCCTCTTTGCGGCTTACATGAATGCTAAGCGGTACTAGCAAAGGTTGGGAACGAATAGCATCTTCTCGCATGCTTTGTTTCAAATGTTCATAGGTAATGCGTTCATGGGCTGCGTGCATATCGACTACGACTAAACCGTGCTCATTTTGTGCCAGTATATAAATCCCATGTAGCTGAGCGATGGCATAACCTAAGGGAGGGAGGTCGTTTGTTGCGGTGTTCTGTGTTTCTAGGTCTGCTTGGTCTGTTTTTTGAGGCTCAGGAGGTGCATATAACTGCCCATAGGCTTGCAAGGTTTCACGCACCGGCATGTGTAAACGGTTTTGTGGGTGTGCTTGATAGCCGAAGCGATAAGTATTAGCGATTTCGGCGGTGTCTTGATTTGAGGCGCTGGGTGTTGGAGAACCTTGGCTGATGTAAGGTTCGGGTGAAGATTGTTTGTTGTCGAGCCAATGGGTGGGGGCTTGGCTATCGCCAGGGCGTAAATCAGCCAGTGCTTGGTGTAAGGTACGAAACAGGAAATCATGCACTAAGCGCCCTTCACGGAAACGCACCTCTTGTTTGCTTGGATGAGCATTAACATCAACCCATTGTGGATTTAATTCTAGGTACAGTACATAAGCCGGATGGCGACCATGATACAGCACATCCTGATAGGCTTGACGCACAGCATGAGTAATCAGGCGGTCACGTACACTACGTTGATTGACGTAGAAATATTGTAAATCTGCTTGTGAGCGTGAAAAAGTTGGCAGCCCCACCCAGCCCCATAAACGTAAACCGGCGGCTTCATAATCCAAATAGTGACATTGTTCTACAAAGGGTTTACCGCAAATTTCAGCCAAACGTCGTTCTGATGCTGTACGGTCATGGGCGGCACGTAATTGCAGTACAGGCTTTTGGTTATGCTGCAACTGAAAGGCAATATCAAAACGGCTGAGTGCCAGTTTGCGTACCATGTCTTCAATATGGTTGAACTCAGTTTTTTCTGTTTTGAGAAATTTGCGTCGTGCAGGCACATTAAAAAACAAGTCACAGACTTCAACATAAGTGCCCACCGGCTGTGCTGTAGGCTCTGGATCATTCTGGGGTAAGCCATTCACGGTTCGCAGTAACCAACCCTGCTCACTGTCTTGATGGCAGGAGGCAATGCTTAAGTGTGAGATAGATGCGATACTCGGTAGGGCTTCGCCACGAAAGCCTAGACTACGAACTTGCTCTAGATCGTCAAGTGTATTGATTTTGCTAGTGGCATGACGGCTCAGCGCCAAAGCTAGCTCGTTGTGGGGAATGCCGCAGCCATTATCCCGAATACGAATACGCTTAATGCCACCTTGTTCGACAGCTATTTCGATTCGGGATGCCCCTGCATCTAGGGCATTTTCGAGTAATTCTTTAACAACAGAGGCTGGGCGCTCGACCACCTCACCTGCGGCTATCTGGTTAATGAGGTGATCGGGCAGTTGGCGTATTGGCATGATCGTTTTAGCCTTGTAATACGGCTTTAGTTAATAGCTTTTTTAGCATTTTGGTTTTTTTCTCTCTCGGATTGTGATTGAGTCGCTGGTGTGTTTGCTTTAGGGCTTTCCGCCAAACGCCGATTTTGCTGAGTTTCGTTACTGAGCAAGTCTTTGGAACGATCAGCATTGATGCCATAACGTGCCAAAATAGCGGGTTGTTTTTCCAGTGCTTCCTGACGATCAATAATGACCTGATAGCCATCATCAGCTTCCAGTACGACAAAAGCGTCTTCGGTATGATTGATCTTTTCATAAAAGCTATTGAAATCAGTAAAGTGCTCGCCATTGACTTTCTCAATCACCAAGCCGATGTCATCGTGATGGTCTTTATTAATATCAGCAGGCAAAACTTTGGTCATGATCACGACTTCTTGACGCTCATCATTAGGGGCTTCCTGTGCCAAAGCGGCTAGTGAAGGTGGCACAGGATCCATGGTATCTAGCACATCTTGATTCAGTGGCATAAACACAAAACCGCCAAAAATAAAGTAGTCCGGTTGTTTGTCATACTGATTCGGTTTAACCATTAAGTAGTCCTTGCCAGGTTTATCCAGCGTCAGAGCCAGTTCTACCACTTGGTTCTCACGCACGATTTGGAATTGCACTGCTTCGCCTAGTTGGTGTAGGTCAATATAATGGGTGTAGTCGATGTATTCGCCCGGACGAAATTCGACTGTACCGTTATTTTGGATAGCGAGTCCATCCACATGAGTAATAATATCGCCCACTTTTATTTTGTTCTCAGCAGGTGAGTTAGGATAAATTTTGTGTACCAAAATGCCAGTTTGCTTATCATCCAGATTATATTTGCGTCGCATGGCTGGATTTTCCATAGACTGCACTAAAAAGCCTGGGAAACCGAAGCCATCTTGTTTGCCGTCTTCAATATCTTTAAGGAAGTGGCGGATAATCGGTGTTGGAATCATATAGCCAATATTTTCTGTGAAGAAGCCGGATTGCATGGCAACCCCAACGACTTTATCGCCCGAAATAACAGGGCCGCCACTATTACCGAAGTTGATAGCTGCATCGACCTGTACTGCAATCAGATTTTCATTAGTGTGGGCATAGTTTTGTTTCTCAATGCGAGAGACCACACCGCGTGTGACGCTCAGTGTTGTACCACCAATTGGAAAACCATAGACCTCAACCTCCTGTTGTGTCTCCGGCAACTCTCCCAAAGGCAGCGGTTTAATAGCTTTAAAAACATCAGCTTCTTTGGGACGTACTAGTGCAAGATCTGCCTCATGCGAAATAAAGACCACTTCGGCTTCATAGCGGCGGGTTTCGCCGTGGCGTTGCAATTCTAGGAAGGTTGCATCAGAGGCCACATGCGCGTTCGTTAGAATCAAGCCATTTTTGATAATAAAGCCTGAACCTGAGCCACTTTGGGTGTGTGAATTCCACGGGGATAAGGTGGAATAGGTGTGTTTGACCACATAAACATGCACAACAGCGTCTTTTAAGGCTTCTCGTACATCTTTGGCGATCTTGTTGCTGGACGATGTTGTATGGCTGCTGGCTTTGTTAGCCGTACTATGTGTGCTGGCTGGTAGGGTATTGTCGGTGGATTCGGTGGTCTTGGCTAAAACCATGCCGACTTTGCCTGCATAGACTGAATGTGAGATGCTTAGCCCGAGGATGAGTAATGCCGCGCTGGCACGCATTGTTATCTGCTTCATGAATAAGTCCTGGAAATGTGTTGCCCGAGAGTTCATAGATTAATATTTTGGTCATGTTGTTGGTCATTCAAACCAGAGTACAGTTCAAAGCACAGTGTAATTTTGTCGTGTAATGGCATTGCTTTACTGAGAAGTTATCGGTTTTTGCCTGAAAACTTGCTATTCTTCGCCCACTATGCAGACTGAGTCAACAACATCAACAGGATAGCACGATGACGGATTACAAGCATACGCTTAACTTGCCAACGACTGAATTTCCCATGCGCGGAGACTTGGCAAAGCGCGAGCCAAGTATGCTGCAACATTGGGAAGAGCAGCGACTGTATTATACCTTGCGTAAAAAAGTAGAGGGTCGGCCAAAATTTATTTTGCATGATGGCCCCCCCTATGCGAATGGTTCTATTCATTTAGGGCATGCCGTCAACAAAATTCTTAAGGATATTATTATTAAAAGCAAAACCCTTGCTGGTTTTGACGCGCCTTATGTGCCCGGTTGGGACTGTCATGGTTTGCCGATTGAGAAAAAAGTAGAAGATATAATCGGGCGGGTAGGTGATAAGATCGATGCTTTTGCTTTCCGTAAAGCTTGCCGTGAATTTGCGGCTGAACAAATTGAAATTCAATGCAAGGATTTCAAGCGTTTAGGGGTCATGGGCGATTGGGATAATCCTTATCTCACGATGAATTATGCAACTGAGGCGGGCATTATCCGTGCTTTGGGGGCGATTGCTGCCAGCGGTCACATGTACAAAGGCGCAAAGCCGGTGCATTGGTGTACGGACTGCGGCTCGGCTTTAGCCGAGGCTGAGGTGGAGTATGAGGATAAAACTTCTTTTTCCATTGATGTGCGTTTTCGGATTGTGGACGAGGATGCTTTATTAGGGCGTTTGCCAGAACCTTGCGGCGAAGGTGCTGTAAGTGTTGTTATTTGGACCACTACGCCTTGGACTTTGCCTGCGAATGAAGCGGTCGCTTTGCACCCCGAGCTGGACTATGTGCTGGTACAAGTGCCGAATGAGCGCTTTGTGCTGGCTGAGGAGCTGTTGGAAAGTGTTATGCAGCGTGTGGGCATTGAAGATTATCAGGTTCTGGCACGCGCCAAAGGTGCTGCTTTGGAAGGTTTGCTAATGCAGCATCCTTTTTTGGATAAACAAGTGCCTGTTATTCTGGCAGAGCATGTTACTACAGAAGCAGGTACGGGTGCTGTTCATACCGCCCCTGGGCATGGTCAGGAAGACTTTTTTGTAGGGCAGCACTATGGACTGCCTGTGACGAAGCCGGTGGGTGATGAAGGTAATTTCTTGGCTGATACGGAGTTTTTTGCAGGTGAGTCGGTTCATAAGGTCAATCCTCACGTGCTGGAGGTCTTGCAACAGCAGGGTGCATTATTGGCTTCCAGCAAGCTGAAGCACAGCTATCCACACTGTTGGCGACACAAAACCCCGCTGATTTTTCGTGCAACACCGCAATGGTTTGTGAGTATGGATAAGCAAGGACTACGCACGGATGCTCTGGCTGCCATTCACGCCGTAAAGTGGATTCCTGATTGGGGACAAGCACGCATTGAAGGCATGATTG
Organism: Pseudomonadota bacterium; assembly: GCA_002747435.1. Taxonomy (GTDB): domain Bacteria; phylum Pseudomonadota; class Gammaproteobacteria; order Thiotrichales; family Thiotrichaceae; genus Thiolinea. The sequence continues at coordinate 8,290 of PDPH01000029.1, read as the reverse complement.
CCAATCGACCGGATTGGTGTATTTCACGTCAGCGTACTTGGGGTGTGCCAATGGCACTGTTTACCCACAAGGAAACCGGCGAGCTGCACCCACAAACGGCTGAATTGATTGAGCAAGTAGCACAGCGCGTTGAGCAAGGCGGCATTGATGCTTGGTTTGCGCTGGATAAGGCTGAGCTTTTGGGTGATGATGCTGATCAATATGATAAAGTCAGTGACACACTGGATGTGTGGTTTGACTCGGGTACGACGCACTTTTCTGTTTTGCAAACCCGACCTGAGCTGGCTTTTCCGGCAGATATGTATTTGGAAGGTTCGGATCAACATCGAGGTTGGTTTCATTCTTCCTTGTTGACCGGGACGGCTATGTGTGGTCATGCGCCGTATCGTTCTGTGTTGACTCATGGCTTTACCGTAGACGAGAAGGGCAGGAAAATGTCCAAGTCACTCGGCAATGGTATTGAGCCGCAAGAAGTTATGAGCCAATTAGGGGCGGATATTTTACGCTTGTGGATTGCTTCTGCTGACTATAGCCGTGAGATGACCTTATCTAAAGAGATTCTTAAACGTACTGCGGATGCTTACCGACGTATTCGTAATACAGCACGCTTTCTGCTGGCGAATCTGAATGACTTTGACCCCAACACCGATTTGCTCGCAGCCAAAGACATGTTGGCGCTGGATCGTTGGGCTGTTAGTCAGGCAGCACAATCACAGCAGCGTATTTTATCTGCTTACGAAAAGTACCAGTTCCATTGGGTTTCACAGGAAATCCAGCGTTTTTGCTCGATCGACATGGGTAGTCTGTTTTTGGATATTACCAAAGATCGTCAATACACTATGCAGGCCAGTAGCCAAGGCAGACGTTCAGCACAAACAGCAGCTTGGCATATCGTGCAAGCTATGGTGCGTTGGATGTACCCTATCCTGAGCTTTACGGCAGAGGAAATTAATCAATATATTCCCGGTGAGCAAGAAGCGTCGGTTGCGTTTACGGTTTGGTACGATGGCTTATTTGAGCTAAATACTCAGCATGGTCAAGATGCAATAAGCGCTGAAGATTGGGGGCGTGTTTTTGAAGTGCGTGAGGCTGTTAGCAAGCGTTTGGAGGAAATACGTAACGAAGACGTGATCGGTGCTGGTTTGGAAGCTGAAGTGGATTTGTACGTTGATCCTGACAGTGCGATGTATGCTTCTTTGGCGAAGTTGCAGGATGAGTTAAAGTTTGTGTTTATTACTTCAGCGGCGCGTTTGCATCCTTTAGCAGATGCACCCACGGGTGCAATTAAGCTGCTGGATCAATTACAGCTAGATGTGCAGGCATCCGCTCATGCTAAATGTGACCGTTGTTGGCATCATGTGGCAGATGTCAATCAATACGCTGATTACCCGGGTTTGTGTGGGCGTTGTGTCAGCAATGTTGCCGAAGATGGCGAGGTGCGTCGTTATGCCTGATGGGCGCGCCGGGTGGCGTGCGGGAGAAGGACGTGGCATGTTGCGTTGGTTATGGGTTTCGGCTGTGATTGTGGCGCTGGATCAATTGACCAAGTGGATGGCTGAGGCCAGTTTGGAAATGTATACGCCTGTGCCTTCTGGCTTGCCGCATCTTAATTGGGTGCTAGCTTATAATGAAGGTGCTGCTTTTAGTCTATTGGCAGGGCAGCGCTGGTTTTTTGTGATGTTGGCTTTTGTGGCGAGTGTTTTTATTATTTATTGGCTGCGTAAACTACGTAAAACCCAGAATTGGACGGCCTTAGGCTTGGCAATGGTGCTTGGTGGCGCGGCAGGTAATGTGATTGATCGCTTGCTCTATGGTAAGGTGATTGATTTTATTGATGTTTACTTCGATATTCCCTTTGTGATGGATAATTATCATTTTGCAACCTTTAATGTTGCTGATATTGCTATTACATTAGGGGCTATCCTGCTGATTCTGCTGAGTTTGTTTGCGCCTAGCCAGATGGAGTAGTGGTTTTTAGGGTTTAAGACAAGCCAGAGCGCTGTGCTTAAAGGACAGCGCTCTTAAGCTTAGCGGTAGGGAATTAAATAGCGCGTATTAATATAGCAAGCCGCATGCACGGCCAGTCTGGGGTAAACGTGTACCCAGAATTCATTATTGCGCCGCACAGTGCGTGTGTCTCTCGATACCAGATCGACCAAGTCTTGATCCATGACCCAAGTGAGTCGATAAGACATGACCGTAGGCTCTTTATAACAACCTACCCTGCCGTTTTCTTCATCCGCGTTAATTTGGTAAACGGTCGCAACGGGGCGTGTGGTGAGGGAGGGATTCGCGTTGGTATTGCTGCTATCCCCACATCCACCCAATGTCAGGGCTGCCATCAACCATGCACATTGACTCATAATGCTCCTTGTCCGACTTGAATGGGGTGTAGTGGTGTACATCCTTTTGCACAATTTGTATTTCTTGATTTGTTTAGGGTCTTAGTTGCCTATCCACTACTTTATTTGGACGCTATACCGTTTATCGGCAATGTATTTTGGAGTAAACGTAGGATTTTTTGGACTGAGGGGTAATTACGGGGGGCATTACAGTTGAAAGCTGGGGGTAATCTGGTTTTAATGCAGCTTTTTGTGAGTATGCTGATTGCTAAGCAGCACCTAGGATGTATTTAATTGAGGAGTAGGGAATGAAGGTTTTGGTCGTTGGCGGGGGAGGGCGTGAGCATGCGCTCGCTTGGAAAATAGCACAGTCGCCTCGTGTTGACGAAGTGCTGGTCGCACCGGGTAATGCGGGTACTGAGGCTGAACCCAAGCTGCGCAATGTGGATTGTGCTGCGGATGACATTAATGCCTTATTGGATTTGGCAAAGCGGGAACAGGTGGATTTGACGGTAGTAGGGCCTGAAGTGCCCTTGGTAATGGGCATAGTTGACCAATTTACTGCTGCGGGTTTGCGCTGTTTTGGTCCAACGCAGCAAGCAGCCCAATTGGAAGGCTCTAAGGGCTTTGCTAAAGACTTTTTGGCATGTCATCAGATACCGACGGCTGCTTATGGCAATTTTACTGAGATAGAACCCGCCATTGCTTATATCCGCCAACAAGGTGCGCCGATTGTCGTAAAGGCTGATGGCTTGGCGGCAGGCAAGGGCGTTATTTTGGCGCAAACTGAAGCAGAGGCAATTGCGGCGGTGCAGGATATGTTGGCAGGTAACGCCTTCGGTGATGCGGGACATCGCGTGCTTATTGAAGAATTCCTGCAAGGCGAAGAAGCCAGTTTTATTGTTATGGTGGATGGCGAACATATTTTGCCGATGGCGAGTTCTCAGGATCACAAGGCACGAGACGAAGGTGATACCGGCCCCAATACGGGGGGTATGGGGGCGTATTCCCCCGCGCCTGTCGTTACTCCGGTCATACATGAACGCATTATGACAGAGGTGATTGAGCCGACTGTACGTGGTATGACAGCGGATGGTTTGCCTTATACCGGCTTTCTATATGCAGGCATTATGATTGATTCACAGGGTCGGCCTAAAGTGTTGGAATTTAATTGCCGGTTTGGTGATCCCGAAACTCAAGCTATTATGCTGCGTTTGCAGTCTGACTTGGTGGAGCTAATCGAAGCGGCTTTGGATGGACGCTTGAATACGCTGACAGCACAGTGGGATCAGCGGGCGGCTTTGGGGGTTGTTATGGCGGCGGGTGGCTACCCTGACAGCTATGCCAAGGGCGATGTGATTCATGGTTTGGCGGCTGCGGCTAATTTACCAGGCAAGGTCTTTCATGCCGGTACGCGCAGTGAGCAGGGCGAAGTGCTCAGTAATGGTGGCCGAGTGTTGTGTGCCGTTGGTTTGGGCGTTACGGTTACAGAAGCGCAGAAAAACGCTTACGCCCTAGTCAATGAGATTCATTGGCATAAGGTTTATTTCCGTAAAGATATTGGCCATAGAGCCATTGCTCGTGAACAGCGCGCTTAATCAGCGGGAGACATTATGTTGTTGCCCCTTTGAAGGCATGAATGCAAGTAGTTAGGTAGAAGCGGTCAAAGCGGTCAGAGGTGCAGTCATTTGTTATCATGGGCATAATGGCGCAAGCTTTGTTTTTTTACACCAAAGGTGCATTGACCCGTGATACAGTTTCTTACCTTTATTATTCTGTTGTTGGTGCTGCTGGTTATCTATAGAGGGGCTGTGATGCTGCTAGATAGGCAGGCCAGCTTGGGGGTTCGTCGGGCAGCTTATGCGATTAGTGGTTTATGGACGGGTCTGCCTTTATTGTTGATTCTGGCACAGTCGGGTTGGCAAGTGAGTAAGGTAGGGCATGAGGCATGGGTTGCTTGGGTATTGATGGCTGTGTTGCCGAATGTACTATTCTGGATAATCATTTGGGTTCTGAAAGGTTTTCGGACTCAATGAGTTCTAAGTAATGTTTGCTGCGCTGTGTTAGTAGGATAACCCTTATGATAGAGATTTACTGGATACTGGCCTATTTGGTGTTGGGGGGCTTTGTAGGCTTGTTTGCTGGACTGTTTGGCATAGGGGGCGGCGGTATTATGGTGCCAGTATTTACGACGCTATTTGCTCTACAGGGTGTTGCTACTGAGCATGTGGTGCATATGGCACTGGCAACTTCAATGGGGGCGATTATTATGACCTCTATGGCTAGTCTGCGCGCTCACCAAAAGCATGGTGCAATCCGTTGGGATATTGTGCGTTCCATTACGCCGGGGGTTCTACTGGGTACATTCGGTGGAGCAGTCATCGCAGCTTATATACCGACTTTGCCTTTGGCCATTTTTTTCAGCGTATTTATGGCTTATGTTTCTGTTCAAATGTGGTTGAACATTAAGCCTAAACCTAGTCGGCAGTTACCTAGTGCTATGGGCTTGACTGGCGTGGGTGGCGTGATTGGTGCAGTGTCTTCATTTGTGGCTATTGGGGGGGGTTCTTTGTCTGTACCCTTTATGACGTGGTGTAATGTGCCTATTCAAAAGGCGATTGCGACTTCAGCAGCGATTGGATTGCCCATCGCGCTGGCTGGTACGCTGGGGTATTTAGTCAGTGGTTGGGGGGTAACAGGTTTGCCGGATTATAGCTTTGGTTATATTTACCTGCCTGCTGTGGTATTGGTGTCTTTGGTGAGCAGTTTTACTGCACCAGTAGGGGCTAAATGGGCGCATGGTTTGCCAGTTACAACTTTAAAGCGCTTATTTGCAGGGGTATTGATTTTATTAAGCCTCAAGATGCTGCATACGATTTTGACAGCTTAAAAGATCCCTATTTTTAAACCTTCCGCCATGCTTGCACCCAAAGCTTCGCAGGCATCCAAGAACTCGGTTTGGAAAGTGCCTTGTAGCATGAGCGGTTCTTGTACTAGATGCCAACGTAAACCCGTTAGAATACCTTCCACACTCCTACGTGCACCTGTGCCGTCCATGCCTGCTTTAATATATAAAGCGACTGATAAACCTTGGGTTTTCTCCAGGCAGGGGTAATAAATGCGTTCAAAAAAGTCTTTCAGTGCACCACTCATATAGCCGAAATTAGCTGTGGTTCCCAGAATAATAGCGCCAGCTTGCTGAATAATGTTAGCATCTGCTGCAAAAGGAGTAAGTATAATTGGCTCTATGTCGCTGCTGCGAGCACCTAGGGCAACGGCATCTCGTAAGGCCTGAGTGTTGGGTGAGGGTGTATTGGCTATAATGACCAGTGGTTTCATGCTGCCAGTCTAAGCAAAAAGCAGCTACTACGCGAGCACTTTAATGTGAATTAAGCGCATTTTCTCAGTTGATTCCAGCAAAACAGGGCGGCAGCCAAACGTCCAAAGACCTGAACGAGCAGACCTTGGTATGAGCGGACGTTGGAAGCGACTTCAATCCCGACTTTCTTTTCAATCTAGGCAAATCTTAAAAATTTATATGTGGTCACCCTGTTAACTTAATGGTATTGCGGAATCAGCAGCCCCCGGAGCCAGATGATAATTTTGAGGTGGTCTGACTGGCATCACAAAGCTATCAACCGGAGGGCTGATTTAATCCGGCTTTAAGCCGTAACAGGAAGACACCGTTTTTGAGACGATGGTTTGGTTTACTATTTAAAATTTGATTTTATTATTTATTTTTTAAGTTTTAAATAGATAACAAAATACCAACTTCTTTGTTTATTGATTCTTCGATTAATTTATTAGAAGACTTATAGGTTATGGTGGTTTGCATTGTTAATTGGCATCTCCCACTACTCAAATCATCCCATTTCGGAGATTGACAACTAAGAGATAAAGTAACTATATTATTTTTATTAGTCGATCCTCCTTTTGGTTTTCCACCATTAAAATCATCTATTCTTTTATCGTTTGCAGATATTACATCCCATCCCTGAAAGTAAGAAGAATCATTTTTTATTTTGCATGAATCCGAATTCCTACCTTTAAATGGATCAGGTCTTCTGGCATATACTTTACATTGAATTACTTCAGTGGCACGTAATTTTGAAAGCTTTGACCTCATATGTTTCTTAAAAGAATCTATTATTATTTTTCTCTTGGTTTTATATTCAACTATTGTCTTTGAATTTTTTTCGGCCTCAATAATTTGAAGTTTATATTTACTAATATCAGCTTGCGAGGTATTTAGTAATGATGATGTTTTTTTTACTCTCTTTGGTTCTCCAGAAAATACAGCTCCTGAAATTAGTAAAGACAAAATCCCAAAGATAATTAATTTTGAAAGCTTCATTTTTTTCCTCACGTAAAAATAAACAAAATATAACTAATAACACTAATGTTACACATATTAACCCGGCACAAAAGGGCGGGTTTCTGTGGCGTGAAACCACGGCGGTGCAAGTACAAACCTGCTGTGGTCAGCGGCAAATTCACATGACAACGACGTTTGATCAGACTCATTACCGCCCGGCGAGTCTATAACGCATCTGGAAGACCTTGATCTTCCGGCATTGATGTACTCAACAAATACTAGATCCGTTGCTCCTGATCAGGATTTAAGCTACGCCCCTCTCCTTGCGATACACCACGCTGATCTCCCACGATCACCGCTTCCCTGCCTTCTCGCTTCGCTCACTGAACCAGTCGCTTAATGTACTCGGATTGACATCAAGTGCAGCAGCCATCGGTAGACGCTTATAGCCCTGATCTCGCATACGAAAAGCAGTTCGGCATTTTTCAGACAGCGCCCCCAAGCTTAAATACCGATTATCTGTTTCTCTCATGACTTCAGTTTAACACCGAATATCAAAAGATAGGGCAAATATTTACTGGATATTTATTGGGGTTAAATATTTTTTGATCAACCACGCGTTTCAGGTGTTTGTTTGCTGCTTGCCGGGATATTCCGAACGCGGATGGCTTCTCTCCATCTTTTGATGGTTGACATAGACTCCTCCTAGTTAGGGAGTATAGATTGTCAACTTATATTTTTTTATTGTCAACCTTATATAAAATTAGCGTGACTTATGGGATAGCTATATTTTTTATCATAATGTTCATTAGTGGAATTTTTTGACCAAAAATAAATCAGAAGCCAAAATATAACCTGATGAGAGGCTGCTTTTAAGGCAAGAACAATCGATATTTTTTATGGAACTAGCGTTAATTGATGGATTAAATCCATATGAGGTGGCCTTTTGGCTAGGGTGACCGCATATAAATATTTACGGAAAGATGACATTGCTTATAAATCGATCACTCCATGCCGCTTTGCGAAATTTCTTTGCTAAAATATGAATTAAAAGCATATTCTCAGTTGATTCCAGCAAAACAGGGCAGCAGCCAAGCGTCCAAAGACCTGAACGAGCAGACCCCAAGGTTTGTAACAGTCGCACACGGCATCATGATTAACTCCCCCACACATCCACCAAGCGCTGCACATGCTCAGCATAATCTGCCGCCTGAAATGCCTGAAACGCTTGCCAGGAACAAAACGACTGCATATCCGTTACCCGATTCGGGAATAAAATCCCGTCTAGGTGGTCATATTCATGCTGCCAGGTACAGGCGGAGTAGCCACGTATTTCCTGCTCATGGTGTTGCCCGTCACGGTCATAATAAGACACCGCAATCTCCACATGACGGTCGACATTCGCACGCATTTGCGGCACGGATAAACAGCCTTCATTTGAAACAAAGGTTGCATCACTTAAAAAGCAAATGTCAGGATTAATCACCACCGTCAGCGGGATTTTGGGCTTATAGGGATAACGCGGATTATCCCTTACTTCGATCACAAACAGGCGATGCGGGATGCCTATCTGATTAGCCGCGATACCCGCGCCATTGGCATGGCGCATGGTATCAATCATGTCATCAATCCA
>PDPH01000028.1 GCA_002747435.1 Pseudomonadota bacterium | reverse complement strand
GAGTCTAACTAATCGTCTGACCCGAAAGTTGCTGGCTCATGGCTTGGCTGTACTAGCAAATATTAAGAATGAGCTGGAACCGTTACAGTTGAGTAAAACTATTTGCTATCAATAGTCGAGCATCACGTAAAGCTATCATTGTTGTACACGCTTAAGCCATCATCGGTAACGTCAAAGCAAACGATTTTGGCCCCTGCATCATCTGCATTCTGGATTAATTCGAGAGCCATTACATCAAAGCCCTGAAGTCCTTCCAAGTGCGAACTGATTGTGCCAAGTAAACTAGCGGAATAATCGCCTTCTACAAAATCATTGTCCTTTGTGGGCATACTAATGCTGATACTCTAAATTGAAGAAATCGGAGTGTGGTTTTTACAAGCTACTACTGGGTTAGGTATGTTTTAGTGACTTTTTTGTTCAAGTAGATAGTGTTCTTTAATAGCAAATTATTCAAGCAGATCAAATTCCGGCACCTGAACCGGTAAAGGCACATCTTTATAAGAAGCCGTCACAATAACCTAGCCTTTGCCCATGACTTGTAATTCACGCTCAAACCCCATTAAATCACAGGAAGCATTGCATATAGCTTCCCGTCGCTCATTCTCATTACCTAAAGCCATTGTAAGCTCAGTATTAATCTGTGTTAGCGCTCCGACATCAATCTCGCTGACTTGTTGGCTGACTACCTACGGTCAGCCCAATACCAAACTTACGCCCTTGCCGCGATATATCCCGAAAAACACTGCCAAAACGCAGCCGCTGCGGATTCAATACGCTGGGTGCTTCTTCCACCACAACATTGACATAGGGCAGTTCAGCAGGAGACTTTAAGCGTTCATCATCCTGATAAGGCAGAGAGCCATCCTCCAAGCACTCGACTAATCGATTAGCCAGTAGCGCATGCCAGTCTGATACTGTCCGTCGTCATTTCCTAATGCAGCCCGTGTAAAAGCCAGTACTGTAACTGTACTAACTTCATAAGATCGTCCAACCTTATTAAGGCAGCGCTTTAAGTTCCCCTCTTGTAGCCTAAAACCTTTCACAGTATCGTTACTTTTTAAAGTTAGCTGGGAAATAACATGATTGAAGCAGGCAGCCGCGTCTTTTGGCGGGCGACATTAGCGCTCTGTCTCGGTTCGTTCATGATCTTTTCCAATGTTTATGTAACTCAGCCCTTGCTACCGATGATAGCAAGCTACTTCAAATTATCCGCGCTACAAGCAAGCTGGAGCTTTACCCTAAGCACCCTGACTCTCGGCTTGTCTCTATTGCTGTATGGTCCTCTGTCGGATGCACTTGGCAGACGTCGTTTAATGCAAATCAGTATGCTGGGTGTCACCTTACTGACTTTTTCACTGTTTTGGGCAGAGTATTATCCTTCCTTATTATGCTTACGTGCCTTACAAGGTCTTTGTTTGGGAGGTCTACCTGCCATTGCAATTGCTTACATGGCCGATGAGTTTAGTCCAGCAGCCTTGCGTGTAGCAGTAGGCTTTTATATCGCTGCCAATACTTTAGGTGGTATTAGTGGACGCCTCATAGGTGGCTTTGCTGGTGATTGGCTGGGCTGGCAAGCTGCTTTTATGATTATGGGTATTGTCAGTGTCATCAGCTTGAGCTTATTTACTTGGCTATTACCCCCCTCACAAGGCTTTCAAGCACATCCACTCAAGCCCGCTCAAATGAGCAAGGACATGTTCGGCCATTTACGCAACCCCGAATTGCTAGTGGCTTACTTAATTGGTGGTGGCAATTTCATGATTTTCATTACCCAATACAGCTACATTAGCTTTGTATTGAGTGAAGCACCTTATCATTTACCGGCTCGTTTTATCGGCTTATTATTTCTCACCTACTTGAGTGGCACACTAGCTTCGATGCTTTCTGGTCGAATCACGCAAAGTTTACGACAGCCTATTGCTATTGGACTGGGTATTAGTTTGCTGGCAGGTGGTTCTTTACTAAGCCTAACAGGTGACCTTATAGCCATTATTTGTGGATTTTTAATCAATGCTTTTGGCTTTTTTCTAGCGCACTCTGTACTCAGCAGTTGGGTCAGTCTGCATGCGCCACACGCCCGTGCTAGTGCGTCATCACTATATTTAGTTTTGTATTATTTGGGTGCGAGTATCGGTGGTTTTTACCTAGAACCTTTTTGGCGCTGGGGGCATTGGTCTGGCGTGATACTCGGCTCACTTATCATGCTCAGCCTGACTTTCACAGGCACTTTATACCTCAATCGGCGTGACAAATATCATTTAAGCTGCATAGCCAAGTGAGCCAAGCCAATTTCAAAATCCAATCCAGCCCTATTTGACGATTAATCAGCTTTTGAAGCCCATTTAAACAAGGACTTCATTCAGAGTAACTGCGTAGGTTATTGACTATCTCGTACAAGATTTCTAGGTTTGCCACACTGACTCGACTGCGCTCTACCTGAAAAGAACCGCAGTTAATGCAAACCATTTTTTACCGAATACCACAAAAAAGGGAACGCCTGATTCTAGTAAGTATGAGCTATAGTTCACAATACTAAGCATGCTTACTTATCTGTTAAGGGATGATAACGATGCTAGTAGTGAGTAGTGCTGGCTGGATAGGAGCAACAAGCTTACCTTAGGTATTAGCGCTTTGTAGTTTGAGTATGCTTGTTATTTTGCTTACTATCTATGCTCCCATTCTTTGCTAGACTCGCTGATACTAATGAAAAAATCCCCAATAAATATTGCGCTGGAGCGTATTGAAGAATGTCACCGTAGTCGTTCAGCTTTGACAGCGCTTGACTTGAGTGGGCTTGGGTTGGACACGATACCAGAAGAAGTGTTTGATCTGACCTGGCTGGAAGCACTTGATTGCAATCATAACCAAATCAGTGACCTAAGTGGTTTACGACATCTACCGCAATTACGGGTACTTAACTGTAGCGGAAACCAAGTCAGCGATCTGAGCGCTTTGCGTCACGTGCCTCAGTTGCAGACACTTGACTGCTTGAGTAACCAGATCAGTGATCTGAGCGTTTTGCGTCACGTGCCTCAGTTGCAGACACTTGACTGTAGCTCTAATCCGATCAGCGATCTGAGCGCTTTGCGCCACGTGCCGCAATTGCAGACACTTTACTATAACCATATTAGTGATCTGAGCGCTTTACGTCACATGCCGCTGTTGCAGGCACTTCACTGTAACTTTAACCAGATCAACGACTTGAGCGCTTTGAGCCATGTGCCACAGTTGCAGACACTTAACTGTGGTGGTAATCAGATCAACGATCTGAACGCTTTGCGTCACGTACCTCAGTTGCAGACACTTGGCTGTAGCTACAACCAGATCAGTGATCTGAGCGCTTTACGACACGTGCCACAGTTGCAGACACTTGACTGTAATCATAACCAAATTAACGACCTAGCACCGATTTATGATTTAGTCATATCAGGTCAATTACAAACACTTTACTTACATGCCAATCCTATTGCGGGTATTCCTCCCATTATACTGGGGAATAATTACAACAACTGCTCCGAAAGCCTCAGAAACTATTGGTTAGATCTAGTCGAAGGTGCAAGCAAGCAACAGCAATTCAAAGTCCAGCTCATCGGTAATGGGCGGGTTGGCAAAACAACGCTGGCTTATGCACTGAAACACAAACAACCTCCCAATGAAGCTTTTGAAGAAACTCACGGCATTGTGCTTGATGAAATCCAACAGACCTTAGACGGAGAAGAGCAGCCCATTACCCTGCAACTGTGGGATTTTGGCGGACAGGAAATTTATCACGCTACCCATCGCTTATTTCTCTCAGACGATTGCCTGTATCTATTAGTGTGGGCAGAAGCAACCGAAGAACACCCCGATGAAGCCCAACACCCCGTCAGTTACTGGCTAGAATTAATTCACGATTTAGGCAAAAACAGCCCGATTATTCTGGTCAAAAATCAAATTGACCGCGCTGATCAGTTACCGACCAGACCACCTCAATTAACAGCCGACATGCCCGGAGTGGCGCAAATCCGCCAAGAAGTAAAAATCTCAGCCAAAAAAGATCAAGGCATGCCTGCCTTGCGTGGTGCAATTGAATCAATATTGGAAGAGTTAAAACCACGTATCTGCTTGGAGCTGCCTAATTCATGGCTGCAAGTGCAGGCACAACTCAAGCAATTGAAGCAAGAAACTTTGCCTTTCGCCCACTTCGAGCAGCTTTGCGTGCAAGCGGGTGTTAGCGATCCTGCATGGTTTGTAAAGTATCTACACAACACCGGCGTATTATTCTATCACCGTGACGCATTCCAAGATCAGATTATTCTTGATCAAAACTGGATAATTACTGCGGTATATCGCGTATTTGACCCCAAAGGCTGCCGCAAATCTATTGAAAATCAACAGGGTCGATTCGACGGTCATTTCACAAGCTTTATTTGGCCAGAAGCCGGTGCTGTAGAGCGCCAAATTTACCTCAACTTCATGCGCAACTGTGGTATCTGTTATGAACCACATTATCGGGAAAATTATCTTTCAGGCACATCCTTCGCCGAACGCGAGTTTATTATTCCCGCTTTACTTCCCCAAAAAAGCAAAATCGAAGCAGCATGGACTCACCAAGCCGACGATTGGCGGCTGGTGATAGAATATCCTTTTCTGCACCGCAGCATTATTGAACGCCTGATTTTACGCTTAGGCGAAACCTACGACAGTGAAGCATGGCGAATGGGTATTTTCTGTGAAACTGAATTTGGCAAGGTGTTATTAAACTGCCAACACACCCAACCTGATGGCGAGACCTCCCATGCTGGGCAATTGCAATTTCAACTCAGGGCACAACAAGCCATGTCCTTAGTACAAGTGCTACGCAAACTGGTCAAAGAAACCAGCCCACACCCACGTTACCAAGAATTCCTGCAACAAGGTCAACAAGCAGAACTTGAAAAGCTCCCCCCCCTTAATGAAGAAGATCATGCCCCCCATTCCCGCCTTAATGTGATCAAACCGCAGAAAAACATCAAGCTATTCATTTCCTACTCGCGCGTAGACCACACACATAAACTCACCCTGGAAAAACACCTACGCTTGATTCAATCTGATTTGCTTAAACAGGGTATTGAGCTGGATGTGTGGAGCGATAAGCGCATGTTAGCGGGTGATCCGGTGAATGAACAAATCCTGCCAAAGCTACGTCATGCGGATATGATTGTCTTATTGGTTAGCCCTGACTTTCTTGATCCTGAACGTTATAGCTGTCGCGTTGAACTACCGATAGCCTTAGAACGTCATGAGAAAGCAGACGTGCCAGTGATACCCGTACTAGTGCGTCATACTGAGAATTGGTATAAAAATTTAGGGCATTTAACCGTTGCTACCCAAGAAAATACGAAGGCTTTGGAAGATTGGCCTTCAAAAGATAAATTTTGGGGCAGCGTGCAAAGAGGCATCCACAAACAGCTTGAGAGTTTAGGAACAACCTAGCAGCCTCTACAAAAGCTTTTATGTAAAACACATTACATCCCGGAACTACGGAACTATGCCTTCCCCCCGCCAGTCTAATCCTCTCTCAAACATCACAGGAGTTTTCGTATGGCAAACAAATTTTGGCTCAAAACCTTACTCATCACTTTAGCAGTCAGCTTAGCCCTACCTGCCACAGCGCAAGAGTACCCTGATTCCAAACAAGCTTTGGAAAAATTTGCCCCTTACCCCAAACCAAAGCAAGGTCACAGGCGCTATGCTATTTACCTGCCGCCTTTGCCAAACGAAGATACTGCCAAAGTAGAACTCATCATCGGCAAGGTGTTACAAGTGGACTGCAATCACGCCTTTTTCTCCGCCGAATTACGCGAACACGACCTGCAAGGCTGGGGCTATCCTTATTATGTGGTTCAAGGCGTTGGTCAACCAGCCAACACTTTAATGGCCTGCCCCGATAATCAGAAACACAATGAGTTTATCCCCGCTCATCTCAATATTGGCCTGCTACGCTACAATAGCCGTTTACCCGTAGTGGTTTACGCCCCCGCTGATATGCAGGTCAAGTACCGCATTTGGAAGTCTAGCAATACAGTGCAAAATGCTTTGAATAAATAGAGAATAGTCTTGATCTTGTCAGGAATAGGCACAACCACAGATGACAAGATCAAGACAGGGAAAAACTGACGACTTAGCTCAGTCCTTTTTCAACCAAGGCACATACATGATGGCCTCACCCTGTACCAAAGTCTTGCCGTCCTGATCGACCACAGTCGTTGCCAGTGTCACTATGGGGCGTTTTTCGTGGATAGCGGTCACTTCCACTTTGGCAGTGACCACTTGATCCAGATAGACTGGCGCTTTAAAAGTGAGATTTTGGGTCATATAAATCGACCCGCGCCCGGGTAACTCCTCACCCAGCAAAGCGGTAAACAAACTACCGACTAACATGCCGTGTACAATGCGCTGCCCAAACTGCGTCGCCGCTGCAAAATCAGCATCAAGATGAACCGGATTATGGTCACCCGATAAATCGGCATACAACTGTACATCCTGCTCGCTAAAAGAACGGGTTAAGCTGGCACTCTCACCTAATTTGACTTCCTTGCTCATCATTCACTCCTAAAAATTGTCCTCAGCCAGTGCCATCATGCTATCTGTACCTGCCAGAATACTGCCCAAACACGCTTGCGTACGTGACAATAAATGCTCTGCATAAAAACGGACGCTAATCATCTTGTTTTGATAAAAATGAGCATCGCCCTCGTTCGCATCCAGCAAACGCTTAGCCTGCAAGCCAGCCTTAGCCATTAGCCAACCACCAGACAAATAACCCATTAACATCAAAAAGTTAAAGCTTATCGCACCGGGCAAATCTTTATTAGTAGCGGAATGCTCCAATAAAAATTGTACAGCCTGCCGCGCCGCTGCCAAAGCCTGCGTCAACTGCTCTGTTACGCTCGCATCGCTATAATTAGCCATCTTCAAATCATTGACGGTCGCTTGAATATCTTCCAATAAGGCTTTCATGGCCGCGCCTTGATCCATTAAGGTTTTACGCCCGACTAAATCCAAAGCCTGAATGCCATTCGTACCTTCATAGATGGGTAGGATACGTGCATCACGGTAATGCTGAGCTGCTCCTGTTTCCTCTATAAACCCCATACCACCGTGTACCTGAATATTCAGCGAGGTCATTTCTTGCCCCAATTCAGTTAACCAGCCTTTGACAATCGGAGTAAACAGCTCCAAGCGAGCAAAATGCTTTTGACGATCCGCATCAGTTTTAGCACATTGCGCCCAATCAGCCTCGGCTGAAGCAGCCAAAGCCAACGCACGCATAGCCTCAGTGGCAGCTTTCATGGTCATTAGCATACGTCTTACATCAGGAAACTGAATAATCGGAATGCGTGAACCATCCTTACGTGTGCCTTGTAAACGCTCTTTGGCATAAGGCACAGCCTGCTGATAAGCTCGCGCAGAAACTGCCAAGCCTTGTACACCCACTGCCTGACGTGCATGATTCATCATCGTGAACATATAAGGCAAACCACGATGCGCTTCACCAACCAGATAGCCCACTGCATCCTTAAATTCCATCACACAGGTTGGACTCGCATGAATACCCAACTTGTGTTCCAGCGATAAGCATTGCACGCCATTACGCTCGGCAGGATTGCCCTCCGCGTCCAACAAGAACTTAGGCACAATAAAGAGAGAAATACCTTTAACACCTGCTGGGGCACCCGGCAGGCGCGCCAAAACCAGATGCACAATATTTTCTGTCATCTGATGATCGCCCCAAGTAATAAAGATTTTTTGCCCAGAGAGACGGTAATGCTCACCGTCTGGTACAGCGCGTGTTTTTACTGCTGCCAAATCCGACCCCGCATCTGACTCGGTCAGATTCATGGTGCCACTCCACTCACCACTCGCCATTTTAGGCAGGTAAGTTTCTTTTAACTCAGCACTAGCATGATGTGCAATCGCACTGATAGCACCTTGGGTCAGCAAAGGACAGAGCGCGAAGGCTAAATTAGCGGATTGCCAAATCTCATTCACAGCAGTGGCTAGCACACTAGGTAAATTCTGTCCGCCGTACTGTTCCGCCACTGATAAAGACATCCAACCACCTTCAGCAAATTGCTGATAAGCATCCTTGAATCCAGGCGATGCTTCCACACCCTGATCTCCAAGCTGCGCCCCTTGCAAATCTCCCACGCGATTCAAGGGTGCTAATACTTCAGAGCCCAATTTGCCTGCTTCTTCCAGCACATTTAAAGCCAAGTCGGTATTAACATCGGCTAAATCCGCCTGTTCACACAAAGCATCAAAATCAAGCACGTGCTGCAATAAAAAAGCAGCATCCTCATACGGATAGGTATAACTCATACTCACTCCTCCTAGTTTTACTGTGCTCCCTCCTCGGTAAATTCAGTCACCAAAGAGGGAAAAAATCCACACTTTTACAACAACACTTTCTCAATCCCACCATGTGTTGCTTTTTGTACGAATTGCTGTTGCCAGCCTTCGCCTAATAAATCATTCGCCAATTCCACCACAATATAATCGGTTTGCAGACTCGTATCTTCCACATAACGGGACAAACCTTGCTGACAGGCCGGGCAAGCTGTCAGCAGCTTAACATTACCATTTTCAGCCTTATCCTTGCCTGTTAGCTCTCGAATACCGGCACGCAAACTTTCTTCCTTGCGAAAACGGAGCTGGCTAGCAATATCTGGGCGACTCACTGCAAAGGTACCTGCCTCACCACAACAACGCTCTGTTAATACAACGGGCTTGCCTGTCAACTCAGACACCACTTTGATAGGCGTATAATGCTTTATTGGCGTGTGGCAAGGGTCATGATACATATACTGCGTACCACTCACACCGTCCAGTTTTATACCTTTTTCCAACAAGTATTCGTGTATATCCAATAAACGACAAGCAGGAAAAATACGCTCAAACTCATACTTAAGCAACTGATCCATACAAGTTCCACAAGACACAATCACCGTCTTGATATTCAGGTATTTCAGCGCATTAGCAACCCGATGGAACAGTACGCGGTTCTCAGTGGAAATTTCTGCGCCTTTTTGTAAATCGCCGCCAGCATTTTGTGGGTAGCCACAACACAAATAGCCAGGCGGTAATACCGTCGTCGCACCACTATCATACAACATGGCCAAAGTGGCTAGTCCTACCTGACTAAATAAGCGTTCTGAACCACAACCTGGAAAATAAAATACTGACTCACCCTGAGCCTTATTTGGATCGCGTAGGATGGGTACAATCTTACTGTCTTCCAAACCTAACATAGCGCGGGTCGTTTTAGCAGGAACACCAGCAGGCATCGGCTTTTTCATGAACTGAATGACCTGTGTTTTAATTGCCGGTTTGCCTGTTGTACCTTTAGGACGCTTATGATTACCCAGTATGCCGGTACGTTTTGCCAAACTGTAAGCCCAACGTTGCGCAGCAAAACCAAACTGTATCATACCAGTACGCATTAGCTTGATATTAGCGGGGTCTTTCATATTCAAAAACAGCATAGAAGCCCAAGCTACTGGACTACTATGCTTTTCACCTTTGTCGCGCAAGATACTACGCATACGCATGGTGACTTCGCCAAAATCAATATTCACCGGACAAG
Organism: Pseudomonadota bacterium; assembly: GCA_002747435.1. Taxonomy (GTDB): domain Bacteria; phylum Pseudomonadota; class Gammaproteobacteria; order Thiotrichales; family Thiotrichaceae; genus Thiolinea. The sequence goes on along the minus strand of PDPH01000028.1, from coordinate 22,841 downwards.
GATTAAAGCACTTGTGGCAGACGGTACAATGATCCACCACATCATTCATTTCATCAAAATGGCGAATCGAAATACCTCGGCGAGTCTGCTCCTCATACAAAAAAGCTTCAATCATCAAGCCAGTGGCTAAAATTTTATTACGTGGCGAATACAATAGATTGGCGCGTGGAATATGCGTATTGCAAACAGGTTTACACTTGCCACAGCGCAAGCAGTCCTTGATTTCGCGGTTCAAAGCACCTAATTCGTTGTGCTCCAGCAATAGAGCCTCGCGCTCAACCAAACGTAAAGAAGGTGTGTAGGCATTTTGCAAGCCAGAACCAGGCAGCAATTTGCCCTTATTGAAATGACCTTGCGGATCAATTTTTGCCTTATAATCCGCAAATTCCCTAGCTTCGCGCTCCTCTAGGTATTGATACTTAGTAAGACCGATACCATGCTCCCCTGAAATAACCCCATTGAGCTTGCGTGCCAAAACCATGATTTCATCCACCATTTTTTCGGCTTCATGCAGCATTTCATAATCATTGGAGTTAACTGGAATATTGGTATGCACATTGCCATCACCGGCGTGCATGTGCAAAGCCACAAATAATCGCCCTAAACGATAACGCGCATGAATCTTGTCCAGCTTATCACGTAAGGGTTTGAGTTCACGCCCAACAAAAATTTCCTTGAGCGGTTTTTCTACCTCAGCACGGTAAGAAATACGCAAGTCACGACGTAACAATAAATCAATCAGACGATCATGCTCACGCAGGGCTGTCTTGGCATGACTATCTAATAAAGCCGGATGATTGTGTGCAGGCTCATCAAAATTCGCTAATAAGCCTTCCCAGCGCGTTTTCACTTTAAGCAAGTAATCACTGGCATGAGCGCGCTTGGAATCCAAAATAGCCGTGCGTTCTTCGCTGGCTTCATAACCAGGCACAGCCCGCAACTCTGGCAAATCTTCTGGCAGCATGTCTAAAACTGCATTAATCATTTTTAGCTTATTATGGATAGACTGACGCACATTAATGCGCTCTATGCCTTCAGTATAAGCTGCTAAATTTTCCAGAGGAATAACAACATCCTCATTGATTTTAAAAGCATTGGTATGCGCTGCAATCGCGGCAGTACGCGAACGGTCTGACCAAAATTGACGCCGAGCTTCTGGGCTAATAGCAATAAAGCCTTCTGCATTACGCATATTTGCCAATCGCACCATTTCAGCAGCCGTTTTAGCCACTGCCTCTTCGGAATCGCTAACAATATCAGCTAATAACACCATTTTAGGCAAAACACCGCGAGCGCCTTTGGGCGTATATTTTACCGCCTTAACATAGCGCTCATCGAGATGTTCCAAACCAGACAATAAGACACTATCCAAGCTATCAAGGTAATTTTTAATTTCTACAATGGCTGGCACCGCTTCGTGCAAATCAGTGCCATAAAACTCCAAGCAAACTGTGCGAATCTGATCAGGCATGCGGTGCAGAATAAATTCAGCCGAAGTAATCAGACCATCACAACCCTCTTTTTGTACCCCCGGAATGCCACCAAGGAATTTATTGGTAACGTCTTTACCTAATCCGACTTTGCGGAAATACCGCCCGGGCCAGCAAATAATGTCAGGCTTGCCTTTAGCTGTTTTGCCATCGTGAGCATAGCGCTGAATAGCAAAACTCACTTCAGCTTGGTCATGAATTTTACCCAAATTATGCTTCAGGCGAGTCACTTCCAACCACTCAGCCTCAGGTGTCACCATCCGCCAAGACAATAGATTATCCAGCGTCGTTCCCCACAATACAGCTTTCTTGCCACCTGCATTCATAGCAATATTGCCGCCGATGGTAGAAGCATCCTGTGAAGTGGGATCCACAGCAAAAACCAGCTTATGCTTTTGGGCTAGATCAGACACACGACGAGTGACCACACCAGCCCCAGTACGCACTACCGGCACAGTTGCTTCTAAACCGGGTAAATTATTGCGAAATTCAACTTCGCCCAAGAACTCCAGCTTTTCGGTATTAATGACTGCACTCATAGCATCCAAGGGTACAGCCCCGCCGGTATACCCCGTACCACCACCACGTGGAATAACGCTCAAGCCCAAACTAATCGCGCATTGTACCAAAGCCGCCATTTCTTCTTCGGTATCGGGCGTCAATACAACAAAAGGCAATTCCACCCGCCAGTCCGTCGCATCGGTTACATGCGATACCCGTGCAAGGCCATCGAATTGCACATTATCTTTACGGGTGATTTTATAAAATTGTTTACGAGCCTTTTCACGTAAGCTTTTCTGCCGAGCAAAATTAGCTTCAAACACATTGACTTGCTGCTCGGTCAAGTCCAGCAATTCCAAGGTCAATTCATTACCTCTGACCCGCGCCCGAATACGGCTTAAACGCTCCCGTAAAGTATCTAGCAAAGACTGTAAACGTCGAGCATTTTCCAGCAAATCATCCTGAATATAAGGATTGCGGCTAACGATCCACATATCCCCGAGCATTTCCAGCAGCATGTGAGAAGAGATGCCTGTTTCGCGCTCATCACGTAACTGCATCAAAATCATCCAAGCCTTGTCACCCAATAGACGTCGAACAATTTCTTTGTCCGAAAAAGAAGTATAGTTATAAGGGATCTCACGTATGGGCAATGCGTCAGGAGCTAATTTGACCTTTAAACTCATTGGAGTTGTTGTAACACTCTTAATTGAAGTTTAGATAAAACCACAGATAATCAGAAACCTATACGTAGGTTCTCAATGTTGACCGATAAATTTGCTTTGCATTAATCAAAATTGATCAAAACTGATAAATAATACCGAGTGCAAATGTTTTCAATTCATCTTCTGCGGTATGGTCACGATGTTGGTTAATGGCATATTCAGAGGTGAACGTGGTGGATTTGTTCCATTTATAATCTACACCTACTGCCGCCAAGGTTTCATTCTCACCGCCCTTCTCTGGTTCATTGTAGCCGAATTGAGCCTTGAAGGTGAGATCACCTGATTGATAACGTCCGCTCATAACAAAGGCATCATGCCCATCACCTTGTTTATTATTGTTTTTCTCAAAAACCGCTCCGACTTGATGTCCATCCAGAAAAGTATAAACACCTGTCAAACGAGTGGTGTCAAAATTATCTTGGACATTCAAATGAGCAATTGCAGCATACCAAGCACCTTTTTGATAATTCACTACAAAGTCTGCCACAGTCGCATCACTGCCATCAGAGCTCAGCTCATCGTCCCTACTGACTTCAACAGCAAACCCAACATCACCAAATTTATTAATATAGGTAACTGTCTGATCGTGACTGTGCTCACTTTCCAAAATGGCATTGTAATCACCAAATTGATTCTCGAACACTTCGACTCTTTCTGAAGAGACTTGTGTAGCACCCAACTGCCGCCCAGCACGGAACTCACCAAAAGTACCGTGAACACCTAACCAAGCCTGACGGGTTTCATCACTTAAATCACCTTCTTCAATCATATAGGTGACATCATTCTGCTCATCGATAGCTGCAAAACCTTTAACGCCAATCCGGCTGCCTCGAGTAATCACTTTATGATCACTACCTTTTAAGGCGTCGTCCTGAAAACCATAAGCAGCTTGTACTTCTCCAAAGAAGGTGGTGTCAGCCAGAACGCTTGTTGAGCTAAACAATCCGGCCACAACCGAAACAAGCTTGAATTTATTCATGCGTTTTGACTCCTGTTTTTTATAACAGCGCTATAGTTGCTAGCACTTAAGTAAGGGGGAACACGAAGTGCTGAGTCTAATACAAAAAAAGCCACTCATGCGAAACATTTGTGGCTTTTTGATATACGCGAAAAAATGAGCGCTTAGCGTTTGGAGAATTGAGTCGCACGACGTGCTTTATGCAAACCCACTTTCTTACGTTCAACTTTACGTGCGTCGCGCGTGAGAAAACCCTCGCCTTTCAATGAGCCACGCATCGCTTCATCATACTGCAATAAGGCGCGTGCAATACCCAAACGAATCGCACCCGCTTGCCCCGTGTTACCACCACCTGCAACGGTCACATCTAGGTCGAATTTATCCTGCATATCTACAGCTTGCAATGGCTGACGTACGACCATGCGAGCTGTTTCACGGCCAAAGAATTGCTCAATAGGCAATTTATTGACAGTAATTTTGCCGCTACCCGCACGCATAAATACACGGGCAGAAGAAGATTTGCGACGCCCAGTTCCATAATATTGAGTTTCAGCCATAACCCTTATTCCTTACCCTTGATTTCCAACACTTGTGGTTGCTGGGCATGATGATTGTGTTCTGCACCAGCATAAACCTTCAGCTTGCGATACATGGCACGACCCAATGAGTTCTTTGGCAGCATACCCTTGACAGCAATCTCAATAACACGACCAGGAGCGCGTGCTTGTAACTTGTCAAAGGAAAAAGATTTCATATTACCAATATAGCCGGTGTGCTTGTAGTACATCTTGTCTTTAAACTTATTACCACTGACCGCTACTTTGTCAGCATTAATGACAATGATGTAATCCCCCGTATCGACGTGAGGCGTGTATTCCGGCTTGTGTTTTCCACGCAAACGCCGGGCAACTTCTGTGGCCAGTCGGCCTAACGCCTTACCTTCGGCATCCACGACGTACCAGTCGCGTTTTACCTCAGCCGGCTTTGCACTGAATGTTTTCATTACCAGACTCCAAAGAGTGTGTAGTAGTTATCTGAAAAAATAGACCGCGCATTGTAGGGCAATCAGCCGCTTGAAACAAGCACAGTTTCTAAATGCCGCGCAAAAAGTTACACGGCCACGATAACAGTATTTTACTAACCCACACTGGTGATCGCTTTGCCCAAAAGTCTAAGCTTACGCTGCCTCATACTGGTACGTACTTCCTTAAGCTTATGGGCGGGTATATCGGTTCTTGGCAATATCCACTGCCCTTGCTCTGCTGCGATCTGCCCAAGTTGCTCTTGTTGCCAATACGCCTTTTGCAGGCTAATCCAGCGAACCATCCAAGCGGGTAGACTTTTATAACGCTTGCCCAAACGAAACCCCAGTAACTTAAATAGAGTCTGTAAAGCTGCAAAAGGCAACAGCCATTTATTCCGTTCACTCAAATAGCGAATCAATGAACGTACATAAATCCAGGCTTCCTTGTCTGGCTTGCCAATACTGTGCAATAAATCAGCTTCAACGACATGAAATACGCCAATATCAAAATAGCGCCGAAACGTTTGCCGCAAACTGTAATGGTGTGAGTGACGCACTGGACTATTCGCTGAGTACACCGTTTGCCAGCCAGCCATTAACAGACGTGCTGATACATAGCTATCTTCGCTGACAATAATATGTTCAGGAAATCCCCCCACACTACGCAAAGCTTGCAAACGGTAAGCCGCATACACATCGGATGAAAAAGCCGCTCTAAAACCTAACTGCTCTAAATCCGCGCGGCTACGTCGAATAGAATCGGCAGGATAGGTAAATGAGCGTGCATGCTTTTCCAGCAAACTGGCATTCTCTTGAGGTAAATGGCGACCATAAGCCATCGCCACCTCAGGATCTTTAAAGTGCATTAATAAATGCTCTAAAGAATCAGAAGCTTCCAGAATGGCATCTTGAGTAAGAAAAACCAGATAATCAGCTTCTGAACACAAGTCCGCTGCGAGTTGTCGCGTACCACCATGATTAAAATGCTCAGGCTGCAAAGAATACACCTCAAAACCAGCCTCTACAGCCAGTCTCACCGTCTCATCACTAGAGCAGGAATCCATCACTAGATAACGCCCTGCCCGTACCGTTTGCTGTGCCACCCCCTGTAGCCACTCAGCCCACAAACTGCCAGCATTACGTGTCAATACAATGACAGCCACATCTGGGCGATTAATTGTTTTCAACATGATTGATTTGCCCCGCTTATTATTATTTAGGCAAACAGCAGCAAGACCCAATTTGCCATCACTTTTTGTTTAAACAGACGGTGTCGTAAAATATGGCGTCGCCGCTGCCACCCGTGCAGATGACGCAACTCCGCCAATGCTTGAACTTTTTTATAATCTGCCTTATCCAAATGAGCCGCAAACTGACGTAAAAAAGCTTCCGCCTGTTGACTCCAGCGTTCAACCCGCTGTGCCAATGCTGGGCGACACCAATTCACTGATGCCGCGCCTATTTCGTTATGATCATGTTGGCGATAAAACATAAGCGGCTCAGCCAAAACACCGACTTTCCCCCACCACGCACAGATCAAGGCCAACCAGCGATCATGTTGTATTGCCTCAGGTGGTGCAGGAAATGCCATTTGAGCTGCAACGCGATTAAATAAAGCCGCACAGCCTGATACGATATTATCCAATAAATAGGCATGCTGTGGCTGTGTCACATTAAATGAGCGGCTCTGCCAAAAAGAGGCATTTAATACACGCCGTTGTTCATCGACAACCGCCATATCTGCATGCACCAATAAGGGCAGATCCGTGCCATATACCTGCTCCAGACGTTGCATTTCTGCCAGCAAGCTTGCCATTTTTTCAGGAAACCATACATCGTCTTGATCACAAAACATTAGATAAGGTGCCTGACTTAACTCGACCAAACGACTGAAGCTGGCGGTACTGCCTAAATGCTCATACGCTGTTTCCAGCAAAACCAACTTTTGTGGCCAACGACGCTGCCACGCCACTAACAACTGGCAAGTCTGGTCACTGGAGCCATCATCCCGTACCAGTAATGTCCAATCCTGAAAGCTCTGCTGCAATAATGAATCCAATAACTCACCCAGCCAACGTTCACCATTCCAGGTTGACAACAAAACTTGAACCTGAGCCATGCGCTAACACCTTTCCAGCCACACCCGCCACCGCTTTAAGCGATTGCGATTAAGCAGGCAAATCTTCATACGCTCATAGTGCCATCGCCATAAAGAGCGCAAGCCTGGACTGAAACAACGCCCCCTGCCGGATGAAAAACGAAAAGCCTGCGCATAAATAAACAAACGCACTGGATTCACCAGTGCTGTTGTATAAGGCTTATTGCGTGAGCTATTTCTTAACGGCATGCAGATAAGCCATGCGAAAAGCAAAATTAGCAAAGCCCGTAGGAATATTGGCAAGCAAGGCATAACGCCAGGCAGCATGCTGAAAACGCATCCATAATTGTCGTGGCCGCAATAAATCCCGCCAGCCAATAGCATGACGCCCTAATTCAAGTACATGGTCATGTCCAAAGTCTTCGGTATGCGCCAAGCGGGTGAGCATGCGTGTTTCCTCACGCGTGGGATAAACCACTGCACGCTCTAGCACACCGTAGACATAAGACAATAAATCACTGCTGTGATAAGCACTTAAACGCTGCACTACGCGGAAATGCCGCCAGTGCACCATAACGCCCGCCTGAATGGCTGCCACCATACGGTTACAAGCGATTTCAGCCATGCGATCAGGTGCATTGGATGATTTCAGAATGGGCTCAATAATACCCTCAATGGCTTGATACCCGACCGTTGTGGCTTCCAGCGCTCGTGCACCTTGCTCAAAAATCTCCTCGAACTCGGCAGGAATTCGTTCACAAGCATTGTCACGGCGCGAGTCATGAATAATACCTTCGCAAAAATTATGCTTGCCAAAATCGTTATACATTTTGGGCACAAAAGCAAAGTAATAACCCTGTACAATAGGATAGTCAGCTCTATGCCCAAAGGCTTGCTTCAAGAACTTTTGCACCGTTCCATTCCAGCCTATGTCGACCATTGCAATACAGCTTGCTGCAAAAAAGCCGCTTTGCTCTAGGTAAGCTTCCAATAAGTCACGGCTGCGCAAACCTGCTGGGCGAATACAGGTCTGTACATCCTCATCAGCAAGAAATGCCAATAAGCGTGGATCTTGCCAATCGTGTAAAGGCTCGGCAAAATCAGTAAAACCATGCCGCTTTGCTAATGGCTTCAACAAATCTTCGGATAAACCATAAACTTTACATACTGATAATAAGCCTTGTTGTTTAGGATTATAAAAAGCGACCTGTGCCTGCTCTAAGGTCAAACCATTCGCAGTAGAAGCAGCAGCAATCACTTTACGTGATAGATACAGGTAACCACCGTCCAATGACTCCGCTAGCTCATGGTACATTTGCTGGAACAAGTAGCCATCTCGTGCCATAAAAAATAATTTCTCAAACGGCTTTTTACGCAAGCGTTCCTGCAAACCCAACATAAACGTGCTAAATACGCTGCCCAGCACATCACGACCATAACGAAAATAAAAGTCCTCGCTGTCTGCTTCTAGCGCCTGCATGCGCTGTTCCAACATGGAAAAAAACCGATAACCTGTCCAGATACTATTCTGTTCTGCCATACGTATGCTGAGCTGTTGCTGAGCCAAACGCTTGTGCTCGCTTTTCTCATGCAGCCAAATGCCCTGTATCCCCTGCTCACAAGCAGCTCGCCTATCTGATACAGGGTTATCACCGATATGCACCCAAGTGGCCGGATTGAGCTGTTGCTCACTCGCAATACTGGCAAACAAGCGACCGGAATATTTGCAATGCAAATCTTCTGAAGAGACATACACATGCTCAAACCAACTCAGCAAACCCTTATCAGCCAGTAATTTGCGGATTAACTCAAGATCCAAGTACATATCTGAAATCGCTAATAGCCTGATACCCGCATCCTTAAGCCACGCCAGAAATGCCAATACACCTGGCTTGACATACAAAGCCAGCGATTCCATTTCCATCTCGGTACGTATAATAAAATCTTGTAAGGCTAACTGGTGCTCTGTTGCCTGCGGCTCTAATTGCTCTGCCCAAGCTTTAACCAAGTCGCTAAAGCGGCATTCATAATCCTTTCCAGCGGCATGTGCTTGTTGTCTTAGACTGTTCTCAATGGCTTGGCGCATGTGTAGCAGGTCATCGACTGAATAGGTTTGCCCCAAGTGTTGAGATAAATGTTGAACCAATTCGCGGCAAGTGGCTTTTTGTACCTGCTCCGGCAAATCAATGCGCCCTAACAAGGTATCAAAAATATCCAAAGAAACGGTCATGACCGAACCTTTTTGCAGACGGGGCATCAACCAAGCTTGTAACTGTCGCCAGTCACGTACAATTACTTTATCAGGCATGGTTTATCCTCCACTTGTTGCGCACTAAAAAGTCACGACTCAAACGCAGCGGTTTCAGTAGCGCCCGCCCCAAACGATAAGCACGACTTTGTTGCAAAGCATCACGTTCTCTAATCAAACAGCTGATGTAATGTTCTTTATCTGCTAGCCAATGATCGCGTTCCGTCAACTGCGCTTGCTGCACAGCAATCAGTCCATCGCGCTCTGCTAGCCAATGATCCCGATCGGCAATCCAGTGATCCCGCTCGGTAATCCAAGACTGTTGTAAAGCACTCAAGTCCTGTAATTGCTGGATAGCAACATCGCGCTCTTGTATCCAAGCATCTCGATCTTTAATCCACTGCTGCTGCTGACTAATCACAGTATCGCGCTCTTGTATCCAAGCATCTCGATCAGCCAACCATTGTTGTTGCTGTTGAATCAGCGTATCCCGCTCTTTGATCCAAGCATCCCGATCTACAATAAGAGGAAATAGCTCCTGCTCCTTGGTCAGTAGTCGAGCATGAATTTCAGTGCGCCATTCTGTTTCGTGGTAAGCCAGCAAATCGGACAGGTGTTCGTGTAAAGCAGCCAAGCGTTGCTGATTCAGCCACTCGGCCATTAATGGCAAATAGTCAATAAATAGTTGGATATTTTCATGTAGAGCTAAACGCGGCTTTTCGCGGATAGTATTGCTGTCATGCCAGCGGTATTTCAGCCCCGGAAATGCCCATAAACAGTGCAAACGAAAATCAGCGCGGCACAATCTCAATAGGTATTCATAATCATGCACATAGCGCAAATCACTGAAGCCACCCAATTGCTCAAATACACGACGATGAAAAAAGAAATTAGACGTGCCAATCAGAAAATTACCACGTAATAAACTCGTCAGAAAATCCTGATCCTGTACATAGTGACGCTGCATACGTGCATACCAGTCTAGCCAAGCCTGCGCTTCTGCTGTATGTGGCTGCTCCTCTTGCAATTGCACAGCACCCGCTACGAAATCCAGCTTATCCTGTTCAGCCTTGGCATACAGTGTAGCTAATCGATCTGGATGCCAAACATCGTCAGAGTTCAGAATGGCAAAATAACTACCCTGAGCCAGTTGCATTGCCTCATTCAGCGTACAAGCTGCACCTTGGTTTTCGGTATGCTGGAATAATTGCAGGCGAGAATCATTGGACTCCTGCTGCAAAGATTGCAAAAGCGCATAACTCTGATCTGAGGAAGCATCATCAATAATAAGCAATTCCCAGTCAGAAAAGCTTTGTGCCAATACCGAGCGCACCGCTTCAACCACCCAATGCGCATGGTTAAAGACGGGAATAATGACGCTAATGATAGGCACAGGCGGGCGCATAATGAGTAGCAGCCTCTTATTATAATTAGATGAATTTTATTATTTTTCTTACAAGCTCATCGCTCAGTGTATCAGACCTGTGTTAAGCGATCCTGAACAAATTCACCCCGAAATATCCCCACAATACGCCGGATCAAACGCCAACTACGTGTTGCATACACTTTCGATAATTCAGCCTTATGGTGTGTTAATTCCTGGGACAACTGTTCTAGCTGACGCTGTTGCTCACGCATGCTAATCTCCATGCCTTGAATGACTTGCTCTTTCTGTTGCAAATTGCTGAACACATGCCCCCAAGTTTGCCATGAAGCGGCCATAGGTTTGAGATTGTTTTCCGTAATCCAAGGCTTAGCACCATCTGAGCTTGTTGCCTTTGTTCCGGCCAAACTAATCGAAATAATAAACTGGTAAGCAATCGCATGCGGTTGGTGGAAATAATCCAAAATATGCGGTGTCGCTTCAATGCCTACCTTGCGCAGATAACGACTAATCACCGAATCCGGTATATCATGCCAAGTATAGTTCACTTCATTGATGGCAAAACCACAGCGTTCAATCAAAGCAGTCAGCGAATTCAGTGTAAAAAACTTGAGGTGAGTTGCATCCAGAATACCCGCTTCCTCATAACGGAAATCCCCTGTTAACAACTCCAAGCGCACTGAAGTATGTGCCACATTGGGCACAGACAATAAAATAACTGATTCGTCCATCATGAAGGGTTTGAGGCGTTCCAATAATGCCTGCGGATGCTTCAAGTGCTCCAACACATCCACTAAGGTGATTACATCAAACTTCTCAAACTGAAGCGCATCCAAACTGTGTGGATCATCCAAATCTTCTGTAAAAACATAATCACAATAACGCTGTGCCTGCCAAGCAGACTGTGGGTCTTTTTCTATACCAAAGACACGTGCTTCACAATGCTCACGCATTAGGCGCGACATTTCGCCGCTAGCACAGCCTAACTCCAGTACATAAGCATAACGTGGAATGCGTTCAACAATTTGACGATGTGAATGATTTTTATCGAGACGATCCAGTGCACTGGACTGCTTAACTGCTACGGGTTGATTCATAATTATTATCTCCGCAGAAGGGGTAGAGCCTCCCACAGCCACCAGTGACCTGGCCGCAACCGGATTTGCGCCTCTAGCTGGCATGTCAAATGACTCATGAAGCCCTCGCCATTATCATTATAGTAACAGGGATCTAGTAATGCAGAAAACTCCGCAACTACCTGCCCACCCCCAAGATCACGCATATAGAAAGGCGCGACCAATGCTTTTGTCTTTTTTGCAATTCTATAAATTCCGACAGGCACTTTTATATTACCGCCTAAAAAAGGAACTGTCACGCATCCTGGAGGTATTTCGAGATAAGGAACGTCAAAGATTAAAGTAATTAGGTGTTCATCCAGCGCTGTATACAGTGGACGCAAGTCATCCCCTTCTACTAAAAAAGGGCCACCCAAGGCATGTTGCAAGCGTTGCAATTTGAATAAACGGTAACGATATTCAGCCTCCGGTAAACCCTGTGTATTTTCTTTACCACCATCACGAGTAATCGTGCCTACTGTAAAGCCAGCTTGCCGCATCGCAAATCCAGCCAACCAAAAACGGCCAAAATGTCCTCCCGTCAATAGCACCCTTCGCCCTGCTGCACGAGCGGCTTGCACTAACTCAAAATTTTGCAAACTGACCAAACGTGCACAAGCAGGTTTATTGATAAACCAAGTATCCAGCGCTTCTTGTTCTACCATACAAAAATAATCTGCTAAGCAATTAGCTAACTGCTCATCTGTCGCATGCGGAAAAGCGCTTTGCATCTGAGTGCGAATTAAATCTGCTTGGGCTGTTTTTTGACGCGCCCTATAACGTGCTTGCAAACGAGCGCCTTGATAGGCCCATTTAACTGGCAAGTGTGACAAAAGCGGAAAGTTAATGTCATAACGCCAAGAACGCTCAACTGCAAAAGCCAAGCTCATGCACTGTCTCCCTCATGTGCTTTCTCTCTCAAGCATCTCCCAACGATGTTCTATCCAACTAACGCCAACACCCTGATCCTGACTGGCTTGCTGAACACGAAAGTGACAACAACGTTCGCGCGCATCATAAACATGCACACCACTACCATCAATCAACCAAACCTCAAGACAGTACTCACCCGATAATAAAGGTAAACGTTCAATCACAAAGCGTACTGTCGCTATCGCCTGACCAGCCAATACCAAACTGAAGCGATCATGCAAAGTGCTAATGCCGTAACATTGAATATCATCATTACGCCGAATCACAATACCAATATGCACATCCTCGGCAGCTCTGCCTGCGCTATCAAACTGCACTTCCAGCGCAAACGGTTGCCAAGTCGCAAATACAGGCAAACTGCCCACTGGCTCTAAAGCATGTTGCAATTGCACAGATAATAAAACAGGCGCAGCAGCCCTAGTGTTATTATTGTCAAGACTTCTTTGACTTGCTGCTGACATCACAGAAGGAGCGGCATGGCGCGCTCGCACGGCATCCTGATAAGCATCAACCACAGTCTGAGCATCACCCAGCATTTTTATACTGCCCTGCTCCAACCAAATCGCTCGCCTGCAAATTTCACGTACCTGATACAAATTATGCGAACAAAACACCAAACTAGCGCCCCCTGCTAAAATCTGGCGCATACGATCCAGTGATTTCTTTTGAAAATATTGGTCGCCTACTGATAGGGCTTCGTCCACAATTAATAACTGCGGTTCTACCGCTACAGCAACCGCAAAAACCAAACGCACGACCATGCCGCTGGAATAGTGCTTTACGGGCTGTTGTATAAAATCACCCAACTCAGCAAAAGCCAAAACTACTGGCAAATGCTGTTCAATTTCTGCGGCACTTAAGCCACGCAAAGCCAAGCCCAAGCGGGCATTTTCTAATCCACTAAACTCGGAATGTAAGCCACTCCCCAACTCCAGCAAAGCAGCCTTGGAACCCTGAAGGTAACACTGACCACCAGATGGACTTAAATTACCCGCCAATAAGCGCAATAAGGTACTTTTACCTGCACCATTATCACCAACAATACCTAGGGAATCTCCTTGCTCCAATTCAAAACTAATGTCCTGTAAAGCAGCAAAAACCTCATGACGCGGCTTACGCTGCAACCATTCCAATAAAGCATCTTTAGGAGTGGCATAGCGCCGATAATGTAAACTGACTTGCTGTAAGCGAACGGCTTTCATAATACAAGCCTAGCCTTAGGCATAAGGCTGTGAAATAGCCAGAGCGCTCCTGACAAACTTAACACAGCAACAACCCATAATCCTGCAAAGCGTTGCCAAACGAAAACACCTTCCAGCAAGCTTTCTCTATAACCTTGCACCAATTGCCCTAATACATTCCAATGGTATAAAAACTGAAAGCGCTCAGGAATACGCTCTAGCGGATAAAAAATAGGCGACAAAAAGAGCAAAATACTCAACAAAGCGGGCACTAACTGACGCAAATCGCGCAAAAACACACCGAGCACCGCACAGGTATAAGCAGCGGCTGTGGACAGCAAAACTCTTAGTAAAAAATAGGGCCAATACAACAATAAACCCCAAGGTTCAAAATGATGGCCGATGCCCGCCCCTAGTAATAAAATTAATACACCAAACCACTCCAATAAAATGGATGTACCGACTGGTAATAAAGGTAACAGCCAAGGTGACAAAGGTGTATTCAGTAATAAATCACGCTGTTCTGGCAACAAAGAAGGAGCACGGTTCAGTACTTCAGAAAAAGCATTAAATACCAGCAAACCCGCAAACAAGTAGAATGCAAAAATAGGTGTAGAGGCTGTATCAGTAAAACGCAATTGCAGGATTTCACCAAACACCAGCGTATAAAGCATTAACAGAAACAAAGGTTGTATCAACAGCCATAAGATCCCTAAACATGTTCCCCGATAACGCTCCTGCATATCGCGCTGTACCAGCCCACGTAGTAACAGCCCGTGTTGTCGCCAATAGTTTACCTTCACTATTCCCTCCTTTATCAGATTATTGGAATGAGGGATTCAGCTCTACCTCTTTTTGAAAACGGGTTTTCAGCTCGTCTAATAACAGTGTTTTTTGCTTATCCACGTAAGCTTTGCTTAGCTCGGCAATAATACTGTCGCACACCTCTGCATAAGTCTGTACTGTGGGCTCTTGTCTATCCAAGAACTGCAATAAATAAGCAGCATCTTGCCATACAAATACACTACTGAGCGGTGTTTGGGCTGATAAAACTTCTGCCGCTTGGAAAAAAATTGGGGGCTTTTGCCCACGTGTAAACCAAAAACTATCACCTGCTGCCAAGCTTTTATCAGGCGCATCGCTGTATTGCTTAACTGCGTCAATGAAATCCAGCTCACCACTGCTGACTTGTGTACGAATCTGCTCTAATAAAGCAATACTCGTTGCTTTATCTTCCTTAATCTTTTTTTGAATAACACGCACACGTAATAACAATGGATGAGAATACTTGTTGTCCTTATGCACTAAATAAAGCTCTTTGGCACGCTTTTCAAAATTAGGCATATTTTGTCTGGCAAGCTTATCCAACACTTGTAAAGAACGCTGATTTTTACGGTATTCCACGACCTGTTTTTCAATCAATGCCTCTTGCTCAGTGGACAATAAACTATCCTGCTGCAATAAAGCGGCACGAACAAACAGCTCCTGCAATAATGACTGTTGTAATTGGGGTTTAGCTTCTAGCTTACTGTGCTGCAAACCACGTGCTTCCAATACTTGTTGGAAATCATGTTCAGATAACTCCAAATCACCCTGCTTCCATACCCAACCGGCATAAGCATATGATGCCATGGCAACTAACCATAGACAGACTAAAGAAGAAAATAGCAGATGTATTTTCAGCATTAAAAATCAGCAGCCCTTTAATAGAAAAGCTGACCAGACAGATTGTCTGGCCAGTTGCTTAACACATTAATTTGTTATTAGTCAGTTGTACGACTAATGCGATGGGGAATCGCATCACCAAAACGCGCGTGCGGATTGGCACTTACATTACCCTCAATTGCAGCAAAACCAATCACGGGTACACCACGATAAATACTGCTATTAGCATCGTAAGTACTGGTTGATTTACCATAAGGTGTCGCACTCTGCCAACCAGAAGCCAAAGAATAGCCTGGGAAAGACATACGCGCCCAGCCATGTACAAACGCACCTACAGACAATGTATTACCCGTATGGCTAGACATAACCGTGCGGCTATCATCATACGCAGGATCACTCGACAGGAAAGACAGTACGTTGACTTCTCGTGACAAGATGCCTTCTTCATTCTTTTCTCGGCCGGGTAAAACGGGAGAGAAACCAAAGCTTCTATCTGCAACTACATTCGGCACAGCCTCCTCACGGTCATAAACGCCACTCATAGACATCGTAACGTCGGTTTGACCTGCATGAATACCATGCTTTTTCATGGGGAAGGTTACTATCCAATCAGTATGGCCATCATAACCATCGCTAGGATCAAGGAAGTATTCATTCATGAGGTGCTCAGCCAATAAAACATGAGCGACAGGATAAGGATTAGTACCACAACGTGGTGACAAATCATCACCATCATTCAAACAAGCATCCTCGGTAGCTTTCCAAGTGGTTTCCACCATATCCGTTGTACCCATATTGTTTTTGACCATGATATTACTGGTCATAACATTACCGGAAGCTAATGAAGGCAATAAGAAGTTATCCGGATCATGCGACAGATAGTGCTGTGCGACCGTGCTGTAATTTTCTATTGCAGTAGGATCAACAGCATAAGCTGCACCTTCAGCTATATTCAACACAGCAGAAGAACCAAACAAACCACCTGTAGGAGCAGAAAGACCGGTAGCATTAGCGCCAACACCCTGTTGAAATACGTTTTTCACCCAAGCTTGCTCCACTGCGGAACAATTATTCGGTGTACCTCGGGTGTGCAATACACCCTGCTGAACGGTAGAATCAGTAACCACACCCATCTCGATGACTTCAATATACCCCTCAAGAGTATCAGTCGCTGTAATGCCCTTATAGACGGTATGCCCTGTAAATGGAACCGTCACTTCACAGGCATCTTCTTTACAGGAAGCCAATTGAGGCAAGGTACAAGTACGGTCACGTGTACTGACTGAGCCAATTTCGACACCACTGTCATCTTGAGTCATACGTACACTGCCCGTCCATACATCTTGAGGAGACATATAGATATTAAAATCCAATACATCATTACTTTTTGTACCTTCCCGAAAACGAATTTTTACAGCTTTCGTTTCATCGGTAGAGTTAATCAAGTTAACATTGGTAACATAGCCAGAATGAGCATTGTAATAAGGAAAAATCAACACTTGCCCCGTGCCATCAGGGTTTACATGCACAGCTTGGGCAGTGGTTGCAATGCCTGCTAAACCTAAAATGCCCATCGTCACACCAAGCGCCACTTTCGTCTTTTCAAACACTGTCGTGCCTCCCGAATTTATTGTTTTATATGGAGTATTTTTATACTATTGGGTTCTGGGACTATGGGCCACAAAAACCTTAAACAACTTCATTATATATTTTAATTGATTTGATTATTTTTTTACATACCGCCAGTCTGAAAAAAATCCATCCTTAATCCAGACTTCACGCACTACATCGCTGGTTTCTACAGGTTTAGGTAAACCGCGCATTTTCATGGCTACAGTCACTTCCACTTCTGTTTTGCAAAGATTACTACTGTCACCGCAATGTACTTTTTGTACCTGAGCTTTTTTCCAAAAACCGACGCCTTGAATCTGCTTTCTAAAGCTATCCAGTGAAACCGTTTCCTGATAGGCCTCACTGTAAAACTGGTAAGCTCGATGAAAATCCCCTGCAATCAAAGCATCCCAACGTTGTTGTGCTGCTTTCTGCACCGCCGCTTCGCCTGAACCACATGCAGATAACAAGCAACAACACGCAGCCATCAAGCCCAATACTGTCCTAGTCGACATGTTCACCTCTTAACTGTCGTACAAAACTATTGTCATTCATCAGTCGCTTCATGCGTTCACGCATCTCTGCGCCTGTCTTAGTCAGGTCAGTTTGATCCCTGATAGCTGTCGGTGTGATTAATACCAGCAATTCAGTGCGTTTTGCATTTTGCGAACGGCCTCGGAAAACATTACCCACGACGGGCAAATTCTTTAATACAGGCACACCCGTATCACTGTCACTGCGGTTTTCCCGAATCAAACCACCCAATACAATGGTTTCACCACTTTGTACCGCAATACTGCTTTGAATCTTGCGTTGTAAGAAGCTACGGTTATTAGTCACAGAATCTTCCTCGCCCACATCCGTAATATCCTGTTGAATTTCCATTTTCACCAAGCCATTAGCATTCACATGCGGTGTTACAGATAAGGAAACGCCGGTATCTTTATACTGAATGGTTTTGGAAGTGGACGCTGTTGTACCTGAACCTGTGCTCAACTCACCCGTAAAAATAGGTTGTTGATCACCGACACGAATTTCAGCCGTCTGATTATCCAGCACCAAAATTGAAGGTGAAGAAATGACCTTAACCTTGGATTCTCTTGCCAGCGCATTAATCACGCCTCTAATACCATTAGCACCCCCTGTTAAGGTAAACGAAAAGCCTGCCGGGTCAGTCGCACCAACCGAACCAACGCCTAAATTACCCAGCGCATTGCGGTTATTTTTCAAATACCACTGCACACCATGCTCCATACCTTCGGTCAAAGTAACCTCCATAATGGTCGCTTCCACCTGTACCTGCATGGGCATAATATCAATACGTTTTAAGGCTTCTAATATTTGCTTGTACATAACCTCGCTAGACAAAATCATCAGCGAATTATTGGTCTTGTCGGCAACAATTTTCACCTCAGCATCAGGGTTAATCGTCAAACCACCGGAAGTATCTCCCCCCAAAATAGTTTTAGCCGCAGGCGTTGCCACAGTGCCAGCAGCATTTTGAGCAGTTGCATCAGCACCGACAGAGGCCGGCTCTAAACCAGGCGCTAAACTAGAAGGCAGAGCACCATTTTTACGCTTGCCTCCCTTACCAGAAAAAATCTGCGTTAGCATATCGGCTAAGTGTTCAGCATTACCATTTTGGACGTGATAGACATAAAGCTGCTGCCCTGCAACCGGCCCTGTTTGATCAAAGCGATCAATCCAGCTTTTCATCTCCTTTAAATACTCAGGACTAGCTGAAATAATCATCAGGCTATTCATATGCTCTATAGGCATAATCTTGAGCATGCCCGCCATCGGGCTATTACCACTCTCACCAAATAAAGCATCCAGATTCTTTGCGACCACAGCGGCTTCAACATTTTTAATCTTATAAAGCCCGACTGACATGCCCTGTAAGACATCAACATCAAAGGTTTGAATAGTTGCCAACAGATTTTGCAACTCGGAACTAGTGCCTGCCAAAACCAACAAATTGCGATTAGTGTCCACACGCACAAAAGCATCTGGATTGGCTAATGGCTCCAAAATTTTCTGCATTTCAGTAACAGGAATATAGCGCAAAGGTACAACTTGCAAGCTATAACCTGATTTAATCCTACCGGTTGATGGCACAAATCCACGCCCTTTTAAATTAGCGCGTGCAGCCACCCGATAGCCTCCCGTATCATCCCTGTAGAGCACTGCACCTTGGGTCTGCAAAAGTGACTCCAAGGTAGGAATCAGACTGTCGCGTGGGATAGGTTCGCTAGAGCTAATCGTCACTTCACCTTCAACCCCCGGCTCTACAATATAGGTTTCCTTAAGAATATCCCCCAGTACAACCCCTACTACTTCACGAATACTGGCACGCTCAAAACTCAAAGCCACACCTTTACCAGAGCCTTTCGCTTTCCAAATGGGAGGACTTACATCAGCACGATAATATTGATGATTGCCCAGAATCAACTCCACATCACTGGGATAGCGATTGCGAGCGGGCAAAGCACTAGCTCGTGGCGCAGGCTCATAGGGTAAGCGCTGCGTACTAGACTTGCCGACATTACTATTGGATAAACCTAAAACGGAACGATCAATTTCTTTGACAGGTGCACTACGCTGAAAAGGGTTTACACCGACATTTTTACGATAACCGGGACTATCTTTCACTGAGGCACAAGCTGTAAACAGCAGCGAAGTACTCATTAGTAGCACCGTTATAATTCTGAGTCTCACAAGCAAACCCCATATTATTATAATTTATTATTAGAGATAATTTTTTACTATTTTATCTGCTAAGCTTTTTTAAAAAAAGGGCGACTCGTCGGAATGTGTGCCAGCCTCTTTATTTATTGTCTTACTGGAGGTTTTGGAGGTACAGCCTTATTCTGCGAACCTCCCCAACGAGCAGCCATTAAGCGCTGTCGTGCTTCTAAAGCCTCTTTAATAGACATCACCGGATTTTCCCGAACATTGCTACTACTCTCAGCAACAGGTTCTAACACAGGAATTAAGCCATTCATGGTTTCTACAACTTCCGGTGAAGCTGGCTTGATGGCTGTCTGAACTGGACGATTTTGTTGTTGACGCTGACGCAAAGTGGCCAACTGCTTATGCCGTTGTCGAAGGGCTTGAGCGTTTTCAGCAGGTGCGGCAAAATCAGCAATTAAAGGTAATTCAAGTTGCTGTTCCTGTGCGACCAACAACAAACGCTTGCCATCAATTTTGTTGACGGTCCAACCTTCCCATTCATCCCCAAGCTTTAATGACAGTTTTTTATCACCAACGCGCACAACAGCAAACTTACCATTGCCCGGATCAATAATACCCACCAAACGCCCTTCAGGTTGCTTGAGTGGTTCTCTAGGTGGCTCTGGTATTACTTGAGTCGCAACGACTGGCGGTGGAGGTGGCTCACGTTTAGGCACACGGCGAGCTTCCCAAAACAGTGGCGCTTCCACTAATTTTTGATAATGACCAACAGGAGGAAGCTGTAAAGAAGCGACTTCAGGGATAGCCACCTTCAACGGCGCTGTCTGTATTTTCCCTTCATCCAGCATACGTAACTGAAATACAGTCCAAGCGCCCCAAGTCAAGCATAACAGGCTTCCCAGCCAGAATAGACCTTGAATTGGCGGACTAATTAAGCGTTTCATGGCTCATACCTCCACGCCAGTAAGTTGACACTTGCAAACTGGCTTTTACCAATTGCCCTTGCTGTCCGGTGAGTGGACGAATTTCCAAAGCTTCAACAAACATCAATGGACGTACACGGGAGGTTTCATGCAAAATTTCACGCAATAACTGCATATCCCCCTGAAAAACGGCCTGCACCGTAACACGCTGATAATCTGTGTTCACCTCAACGTCCGCTACTTCATCTCTTGCTTGATTAAACGGATCACTATTATCCATAACCTCAGAACTCAGCATGATACCTCGGCGGCGTGTTACCACAGCAGTCAATTGGTTTTGTAATTCCTTAGCCACTTGAGCAGAGGTCATGCCTTCTGAGTAAAATAATTTATCCAAACCCTGACTGCGCACGCGTTCATATTCAGAGCGTAACACGGGTGCAGCTTGGGCTATCTGACGCATTTTGCTCAGGCGCTCATAACCACTTTCAATTTTACCAGTCAGCTCATGGGAGCGTGATAAAGCAGGCAATACGCCAAACACCACCACCGCACACACCAACAATAGTAGCAATAGCCAAGCAAACAGAGGGTGCTGACGGCGTGAAATACTGACACTACTCATAATTTCCCTTCCACCACGGCTTCTAGATGGAACTTATCCTTGCCGCTGTTATTACTGCGTGTTACGGGAGACTTAAAGCGGACTTGAGCAAAGTATGGTGAGCCTTCAAGCGTGTCAATCAGACTTAATGCCTGACTGGATTCGCCACGCAGCTCCAACTGTCGACCATGCAATGCCAAGCGCTCTAGCCAAGTGTGTGCAGGCAAACCACCGGATAATTGTTCAAGCACATCCAACATTAGTGGTAAGGTTTTGCGGCGCTCTTGCAAAAAATTTAAGGCACTTTCTGCCGCCATTAGTTGATCGCGCACCTCTAGCTGCCCTGCCGTATCGCGCCGGAGTGTGTTTAAAGCGGCTTCGATTTGTCCCAAACGACGCTCCTTGTATAACAAGGGAATTACCAGTGACAAGCTTAGAGCCACCAAAAAAACATAAAGCGGTACTTTAGAAAAACCCTCTTTACCTACGACTTGCCGCTCTCCACTTCGGAATAAATGGGTAGAACCATTTGCGTTCGAGATGAGCTGGACTGCCCCCACACCAACTGCCGATAGACGCTGCTTTAAATCATTAACCACAGGGCACGGTGCAACGTGAATATCGACTTCAACTTCTTCACGGACTTTATCATGCTTATCCACTTGCGCAGCATAATAAACATTATCCAATGTAAAAGGCGTCAAACGATCAAGTTGATAAGCCACTACCTGACGCAAATTATCCTGCACTGCCGCCGGAAAGACATGGCGGAATCGCAAGGCTTGTTTTGGACTTAACAATAGCTCTAATAAAAATTTACGGCGACGTGCATGCTTTTTAACAACACGATTAAAGTCAAATCGATCAAGAACATATTCTCCACATGACGTTTGCCTGCCATCTTGAGTCCATAGCACTTCTAGATGATCATCATTGAGAAAACGCAAACCCAGTCGTGGCTGGCTAGATTTAAACAGACGGCGCATGGGAGCTGGTAAACCTTTGTAAAGATTTTCACCCCACCACTGCATGAATGTTTTTAAACGGTTTAGTATCATCTTATAATTTTTATTGAAAACCCTGTAGCTAACGATACTACAAAAATTACTCAAACCTGTCGATCTCTAACAGATAACCCGTCAATTGTTGGACATGGCCAGTGCAGTTAGAGCACCTATGCAAACCTTACTTTTGTCCTGTGGGTCATTAGCTTGTTTAGCTTCGTTATTCACCAATACAAACCCAAGTGATTTTGCTGTAGCAATAGCAAATAGATCCCCCTCATCAACACCTTTGGCATGGTAGTTATCTTCCGTTATGCCTAGCTCATTATTTTTTATTGATAAGAGCGTTCTGGCAATGTCATTCGAGGGTCTTATGATAGTCGGGTTCACTTCTTTTAACCAGTCATAGCAATCTCTGGAGTTATAACTGATTTCTTTAAAATTAGCCTCGGAAAACACAATCAAATCTTGCTCTATCAGGTTCTGCATTGAATCCCACAGTGCGGGGAACGGCTCATAATTGATAGGGTAATTGTCCCAAGCGTGAATAATTGCTGAGGCATCCATTACATACATAGTAAATGGCTCATACGCGCCAACTTAAGCAGTTAACTATCTGAGCAGCCTTGAAAAAAGGGGTTGTGGCAACCACATGAGCATCTTTTACCGACGAAAGTGAAAGC
>PDPH01000068.1 GCA_002747435.1 Pseudomonadota bacterium | reverse complement strand
TGCTTTCAGATGCAGGATCAGACTTTTAAAACGGCCTGCACAGCTTGTACTGTCCGGTATTAATTGATACTGCTTTTCTAATTTTGACAACTGCTCTTGCAAATCACACTCAGCATGTCCCAGTTGATTATAATTATTACCCCCAAAGCTAAAGTGTAACACCGGATATTTCAGCGACCAATCCCACTGATACTCTGCTGCTAAGCCTTTAAATAAAGCCTGATGGCCTGCAAATAGTTCCTTTAAGGTATCTAAAAACAGACTTTTACCAAAACGACGCGGGCGGGAAAGGAAGTAGTGTTTCCCCTCCTGAACCAGCTTGATCGCTAAGGCTGTTTTATCCACGTAGTAGTAATTTTCTTCGCGGATTTCACGAAAGCTTTGAATACCAATGGGTAGGATTTTACGCTTTACTCTTTCGGTCATGGCACTAGGATTGTCTGACTTGGACAAGAGCAGTCTAGCATAATCCGCCGCGTGAAAAGGTGGTTTACTGTATTGTTTATACGCACAGCCTACGCACATTCTAGTGATAAGCAAGTGTGCTCTGATACTAATAAAAATGATTGACAGCTATACTATACCCAATCAAATCTTACATTGAGCCACTAAAACATGCCCACAGCTCGAAAACTGATGCGCACTTATACTTACGCGGATTACCAACAATGGCTAGAAAATGAGCGTTGTGAGCTAATCGATGGTGTAGCTTATGCCATGACAGCTCGACTACGGATTCATCAAGAAGTTGTATTTGAAGTTGGTGGTCAAATTCGAGATTACCTTAAAACGTATCCCAATATCTGCAAGGCTTATGTTGCCCCTTTTGCTGTACGTCTGCCAAAAGCCCATCAGAATGATGAAGAAACCGATACAGTAGTTGAACCAGATATACTGCTGGTTTGTGATCCCAATAAACTAGATCGACGCGGTTGTCGCGGTGCGCCTGACTGGATTATTGAAGTGTTATCTTCTTCCACAGCACTGAAAGACATGAATCTCAAGCGAGACTTGTATGAACAACAAGGTGTGAAAGAATATTGGCTTGTACAAGCAGAAGAGCATTGGGTGATGGTCTATACTTTAAATGAGCAAGGTATTTACACTAAACCCCTCGTTTTAGGTATGGGTGAAACAACTCCGGTGTTGACCCTAGTAGGGCTAAATATTGACTGGCGCTTTTTGCTTAACTTTGAAGTTTGAGCGAGTACATATTATTTTTCCTCACAGCTTTTTCTTAACCCCCGTCAGCCAATTTAGTTTTTTACTAGATACATCAGAAACTTCCGACAACTCTTGCCCCATTAATTGCACACCTTTAGCAATTTGCTCCAGTTTTTCCACCACCACACTTTGTGCACGCACGCCCTCTAAGCTGTCATGCAATTGTTGTAAGGCGGTACTAATCGCTGCAAGTGAAGGCGACAGGACATTTTCTAAGCGAGGTTCACTCAATACATGATGTAAGACTTTACCCACTGTTTGTAAATTGTCTGAAATCATGAGTAACTGCTGCGTCAGGGCTTCATTGCTGCGATTATCTTGCAAAGCTTTAGAGATGCTATCCAAACGCTGATTAAAGCCAGTGAGGTTTTCATGTAGACGAATTTGTAGCTCTTGTTGACTTTGACCAGAGAAATGGAAATGTTCGCTAATTTCGCCTAGTTTTACGGCGATTTCTTGGCCTATTTGTACATCCGCTTTATGCGCCAAACGATTACGTCGATAGTCTTGCTTAATCGCAGTCCAGCGCTCTTTTTGTGCTGCTGTCATATTGCCGCGCAGCTCGGCCAGTTTTAGTAAGTTTTCTTCTGCGCCACTGGTGAGCAATTGCGCTTCACCTTGGTAATGATCTGCAATCATTTGCATGAGTTCTTGTTCATTCATGACTGCTGAGACTTTTTCCGCCATCTTATTCATATTGCGGTAACTGCCTTGCAGTTTAAAGGGTGGCTCAGTGCGGTATTCATCACTTTGGGCGGCTGAAGCAATGTATTGTTGATTCACCTTGAGCACAACAGCTTGTACCGTAATCAAGCGCTTAAAGACTTCCACAATTTCATTCAATTCAGCACCACTGTAGCGGTAACTCAGATCACTGCTGCTCGCTTCGCGCCCTTGAGCCAACTCAATCAGCGTATATGTATCTTGCATATCGCGGGTAGCCAATGGTGCTAGCACCGCATTGGAGGTCAAACAGTTTTCCAAATAACTTAAAGCAAAAATAGCTTGTTTATCACCCAATACCTCACCCAAGTTATAAATATCAGCGCGGTTAGCAAGCATATCAGGAATCTTAAACAGCTCTCCTGATTCAGTATAAGGGTTACCTGCCATAATAATGCAGAAACGTTTACCACGCATATCATAGGTGCGGGTGCGCCCCTGCCAAATGCCTTCAATACGGCGTGTACCATCTGCCAGTGAGATAAACTTTTGTAAAAATTCTGGGTTAGTGTGCTGAATGTCATCCAAATAAAGCATGACATTATTACCCATTTCCAGTGCTAAATTGAGCTTTTGTAACTCTTGAGCAGAAGTCGCATCCGGTGCTTGTGCGGGATCAAGTGACACCACCTTATATCCCAATGATGGGCAATTGATTTTCATAAAAATCAGCCCCAAGCGGTCAGCCACATATTCCATTAACGTGGTTTTACCGTAGCCAGGTGGCGAAATCAGCATGAGCATACCCATTAGGTCAGTACGCTTTGCATCCCCGACTGTGCCCATTTGTTTCGCCAAGTTATCACCAATCAGTGGCAAATACACTTCATTCAATAGCTTATTGCGCACGAAAGACGCTAAGGGTTTTGGCTTAAACTCATCCAAGCGTAAACGTTCGCGCTGCTGTTCAATCAATTCACTACGGGTTTGTAAATAACGCTGATAGGCAGGTACAACTTGCTGACTATGCTGCTGATAGCGGCTGAGGAATTGATCCAGCGACAAGTACAGGCTGCGGGTTTTACCATCGCTGTGAATCAATGGATGCTCCCCCATCAAGTCAGCCACACGCATCTCCAAGCTCACATCCAGCTTATGCCGTGCTAAGCTTTCACGAGTGCTCAATAAAGCAACAGCTTCGGGAATATAATGTGCCCAGTGGTGCTCTTTGCCCTTGACCAACGCTTGCAACCAAGCGTGTAAATATTGCCAACGTTGTGCGGGCTGATCAGCAAGCTTTTCTAAAGCGGCATCAAAACGAGCTTGAGCATTATTCGTGCTAAGGGTACGGCGCAATTCATCCACTAGGTAGTAAGCATAATGGCTAGTCACAAAGCTAACTTCAGGACGAGCCAATTCTTCCAAGAGATAGGTGGCGGCACGTTGTAGGGCATCAGAAGAAACCCTACCCAGCTCCTTCTCAGCAAAGGAGGAATTAAAAAACCCTTCCATCGCGTTCACTACTTCATCCCGTAACCCCTCAAAAGCTGCATTATCCGCTAAGACACGGCGTAATTCGGCGGCAGCTTGGGCACGTTCAGGCCAGTTGCTAGGTGTATGACTAGCCTGCCTTTCTGCCCAGAAGGTAATTGCCAAGCCGCGTGCCAAGGGATCGAAACGCAATAAGTCCGCTTTTTGCTTGACGGGTAGTAGGCTGGCCAATATTTGGGCTGCATCGTGGTCATGAATGCCTTTTTCATAGCCTTCTTTATAGCGTGGAGCAGCAAATTGGCGTACCAGCTCTAATAGGGCTTGTGGCGTTTCTAAAGCCTTATTGAGTGTATCCCAGCTCAATTCATCGCTGCCTTGTTCCGCTGCGGCCATGATTTGTCCGGCTAGGTATTCAGCGCGGTAAAACTGTGCCGTTTCCGAGACCAGGTTTTGTTCCCAAAAATCACGTAATTCATTTAAAGCGGGTAAGTCTACTTTTTCAAAAAAATCTGTGCCGGATAAGTGTATATATTGATGGTCGCCACGTGGCAATAAGCTTAAATCCAGTGTTTGGGTGGTAACACTAAAGCGATGTGTAGGACCCAGTTTAATGGTATTGCCGCCCTCCTCATAAATATCTTGCTTATCCCGTAGGCTACGAATCGCCTGTTCTTTAGCATTTTTAAGATTGCTTTCTAAATCATCAGCTTTAACGCTGTCATCCAACTCGCGCAATTGCTTGACAATATCACGCACCTTAACCACCAACGCATCGGAGGCATAAAAGGTGTTAAGCGCTTCCAGTTGGGTAAATTTGCTAGTGCGGCGCTGTATAGAGGTGAGAATACGTTGTGCAGCATCCATTAAGTTTTGGGCGCGGCGTTGGCGTTCACTAACTAAAGCTTGTTTATGAGCTTCAAAGGACTCGTAAACTTCTTCGCGCTTAGCAATAATATCCGCCAGAAATTCATCATGCCCACTAAACTGACTTTCCAATTCTTCCATTTGCACCAGCAAGCGACTGAGTTGCTCGTCACATTTTTCCGGTGTACTGGCAAGACTAAGTGCATGGGTAACACTTTGGCTAAATAGTTTGAATTGCACACTAAACCGAGCGACCGCTTCCGCACGCCCTAAATCTTGTTTGCGGTGTTGCGTGCGGGCGCGTAACTGATTCAGTCGCGCATATAAACTGGCAATATCATCCGTGACTTTAATGCGGACTTGGCTATCTTCCACCTTAAGTGTCGCCATTAACTCAGATAACAAATCCAAGTCCGCTGCCATTTTTTCTTGGGCTTGCAAGCCCTCTTGTAGCTTGTTGAGTGTGTCAGCCGCCTGTAGTTCTTTTTCTAGCGTATTGAGCTTGGCTTGATAAGGTTGTAGTGCTTTTTCACTGGCGAGGAATTTAACCGTCGTGTCACCCAGTTCATCTTGCACTTGTAATAATTGCGCGTCCAGTGTATCAATGCGTTGCTGATCAATATAACGATAGTCTCTTATCGTCATTAAGTGGCCGCGCTGCTGGCGAATACGTGTCAAAGCATCGATATAATCTTCTACATTGTCCCAGCTATCTGGCAAAATACTCGACAATATCTTTTTTTGCTTGGCTTCAGCCGCTTGCATGGCTTCTTGGGCTTGAGCGCGGATACTTTCTACTTTTTCAAATTCATCTAGTACCAACTCAGCCGTAGCCACAATGGCTTGCAAGGTGCTATTAATCTCAGCCAGCTCATTGTGCCCCAGCCAATAATAAGTATCAGGCAAGCGCCGTGTATTTTGAATCAATTGATTATAGTGAGTGGTGGAAACTGTAGCCGTCTGAATACCGCGCACCACACTGTACAGCTCAGAAATACCCCGCACTAATTCAGCATTGCCAATGCGGGCATAAAAGCTATCACTCACAAGCTGCTGGCTGGCGTATTCCTCGCTCATAAAAGGCGTTTGCCAAATTTGCATGGGGTGAATGCGTGTAGGCTCATCACTTTCTGCATTGAAAATAACCATGCGCCCATCGGTCATTAAAGCATAGCCATGCCCAAACAAGGGCGACTTTAAGTCTTTTTCTATGAGGTTATAGGCAAACAAAGCGACTTTGCCTTCAATCGGCTCATAGAATAAATACAGCACATCTTCGCCATTAGGAGAACGAATGGTACGTTTGAAGCGCATGCCAGTGACATCCTCTTCAAAATGGCGTAGCTCACCATTTTGCAAATAAATACCACCTGGAAAAATTAAACCATGATCTTCCGGTAATTGAATACAAGATAAACCAATCGCATCAATGCGGCTTACAGTTTGAGTAATGCGATTAAAGACTAAATAACGCCATTGTTCTTCACGGTAGGGGAGGACTTTAAGTAGAATTAGTTGCCCCACTGCGGCATAAAAAATCTTAGCATCATCTAAGGATTGCGTTTTATCAGCGACTGCTTCGCTATAAATACCTAAGCCCGTACTGGTATTGTTTTCCACCTTAATGGTCAAATCACCACCAATGGTTTCAACAAAAACCGTATCCAGAATATTAAGATGTGGATGGCGACCATTGATAATATGCTCCCGTCCAGTAGGCTGCCATTCAAAATCTTGTGGGCGCGGCAAAGCAATATCGCGCTCACCACGATTATCGATGTAGGTGAGCTTGCCTTGATTATCTAACGCCCAACGAAAAACGCGCAAATCGGTAATACGCTCACCAATTTGAAAAGCTGCCAATAGTTTGCCATCTTTAACCCGCAGTTGAGTGAGACGTGTTTGTTTATAGTAGGTGTATAACTCACGAAAATCACTTACAAAACTAGGATGTGCTAGAAAGCTCTCGGCTATAGGCACAGCCTGCAAGTCATATTGACCATGGTCTTCTTGAAGCTGGTACAGGGTAAAAACATCTTCAACACGGGTTTCGGTTTTAAGGCCAATAAACACATTGTAACCAAACAGTAAATACTCACCGACCCGCACAATATCACGCGCAATACAGTTATTTTCTGTACGTACCCGTAAACGGCTCAATACCTCCATGCCTATACTTTGGAACTCATGGAGACGGTTCTGATTCAACTGCGCTGTTAAAGCCTCAAGCTGCTTACCTTGCTTTTCCAAACGGCTACGAATGACTTCATAAGCATTACTTTCAGCAATGGCCTGATCGATGGTATCTGTGTTTATCATGTTGCTTATTTTTGTATGTTATCCTTGGTGCAAAGAGTATAACGGAATTTAGGCTAAGGTGTCTTTAGTGACTTATTTGCCACACCACTGCCCTCACCTCTAAAATGGCCTTATTTAAACTCTGGAAACCCCATGTCTGCTTACCCTCAAAGTACCCAAGAGCTACTCGACAAAGCCAGCAAACTCAGTGGCGCGGGTTTTGCTATTGTTTATGACCCGAGCTTACCTATTAGCTCCAGCGTCAAACTGGCTGGACGCGAAAACCGCAAACAACATGAAATTATTTTACGTTTACCCAGCGACGAAAATAATTACTTAATTGCTTGGCAGGCGGCCTTTGTATTACACCAATTTCAGATGCCAGAAACCGAACGCGCCAATCTGCAACCTAATCCCGCAGCGCTAAGCGCCGTCAAATCAGCCTTATTAGCCCTACACCCCTCCCCATACGCGCCAACTTAAGCAGTTAACTATCTGAGCAGCCTTGAAAAAAGGGGTTGTGGCAACCACATGAGCATCTTTTACCGACGAAAGTGAAAGC
>PDPH01000049.1 GCA_002747435.1 Pseudomonadota bacterium | reverse complement strand
CCGCTTTAACAAAACGGCAGAACAACTGCACAGCCTACAAGACAAATGGCTGTATGTCTTCAAGCACTTACACGAACTGGACAGCATCCCGAAGGCACTCCACGAAGACATCTTCCAGCGTACCTTTGCTATTGCACAACTAGCACAATTCACCCCCGGTGAGCGCAAGGCTTATGAGGACAGCATTAAATATTATCGAGATTTAAAGAACGCCTATGACACGGCACATCAAGAGGGCTTGGAGGAAGGTCTGGAGATCGGACGGCAAGAGGGTGAGGAAATTGGCAGGGCAAAAGGTGAACAAATCGGCAGGGCGAAAGGTGAACAAATCGGTAGGCTGAAAGGCGAACAAGCGGGACTGGCTAAAGGTCGAACAGAAGGCATGGCGACCATTGTTCAGCATCTACACGCGAATGGTTTAAGTCTGGAAACTATTGTACAAATGACAGGCTTGAGTTTGGAACAAGTGACTAAGTTTCTGAAAAATCAATAGAGGGGGTATTTCAAGACTAAGCGCAGCCCATTTTTATTAGGGGATCAGTTAGGTAAGGCGATCGGTATCAATCTACCTTACCGTGAATTCATCGCTTGAAATAATAGAGAGACCACAAAAATTAAATCTACCAGTTCCAAGTTTGCCAATATTGTTGCCATTGCCCATTATTTTGCGTGCCCGGTACAGGAGGTATATGCCGGGGCATAGCAGGGTAGAAGCCATTGTTATTGTAAAAGTTTTGGAAAAATTGCTGGAAGAAAGCGTCATTGTAAGGCTGAAACATAGGCATATTACCTAGCGTGTTAAAGTTGGGGCGAAAGGCAAATTGGTTAAAAAACTGGGATGGGTTGATATTCATGTTCAGTGCTTGCAATAAGGTTTGTTTTTGTGCATTAGATAATTGCTGATTTTGGGTAATCTGTTGACGGACTTCAGCCTGTTTTCCTTCAAACACAAAACGCTGGCTATCATTATTAGCATTGCGGTTGACAATTTCAGCATGTAAGCGTCCATCGGGTAGCGTGTAAATTTGCCAAGATTGCATCTGATTCCAGTAAGCTGCATTTGGCTGTGTTGGGGGGCTTGTGTTGGGTGTATTAGACGTATTGGCACTAGCCGTATGGAAGTAAAACAAGGATACAATCAATATAGTAGTTAAGCGTAAAACGTTCATAATCAAACACCTCAGTGTAGTGCCGCGCAGATCCCACCAGTCCAAACTGGTGGGGGAGTTGATAGCGACATCGGCCTATTGCGCGGGTGAATCCGATGTCGCCGCTTTGGGTGTCGAGCCAGTACGCGGTGGTGGCGGTGGCATTACAGGCAGAAAAGGTGGTGGATTACTGATGCTGGCTTTATCTGACTCAGCATGGGGTGGTGTATCCACCGTTTTTTCGGGAGCAGGGTTTAAGTGCGTTGTGTCTGTTTGAGGGGTTGCCGCTGCATCCTGTTGTATGACCGGTGCGCTGCCTGCCGCTGCTGGTTCAGGTAAAGTTTGCATGGCATCCTGAGTTGCTGGCTGACGCTTTAATAACAGTTTGGCACTGTCTGCACTTTCCAGCAAGGGCTTGCCCACATAACTGGCAATTTGGAAGTACTCAGGACGATCCGAGACCTTAAGTATATAATCATTGCTGTCTTTGAGCTGACCCAACTGATAAGTACGCTGCTGCTGTTTATTATAGCCCAAACTTGCCTTGAATACGGGTTCAGCTAAACCATAATTTGGCTTGGATTCTTTGCCTAGTACCTGACGATAGTTGAGTGTGGCAAGCTTTTCGGTCAAATTCTCCAGTGCTGCTTGATCCAATTGCTTATCTTCAGATAGATTCGCCATCTGCCATTGTGTCGCCTCACCACTGGGGCGTGTAAACTGCATATCACCGATCTGTAGTGAGCGTACAGTCTTAGTGTCTAGCTTTAACACGGTTTTGTTTTCCCATTTATCACTGCCTAATGGTAAGTCGTAAACACCCAAATTAATCGCATACACCGCTTTTTCATTCGCAAGACGCACATAAGACTCACGTGCACCTGTTGCATGGCCGACATATAAATCCACTACTGTTTTGTTGTCTTGATACAGTTTTAGGTGACGCTCAAACGCATGCTCAGCGACCCGAAAACGCTCAAAGTCATTGCCACTGTTTGCTACAGGTAAGCCTCGCTTAGCGGATTGCAAGGTATTTAGTACTTGTTGCACGCTGTTTTGCTGGGCTGGGAAGTCACCTAAGCTAGGCAAGATCCACTGTTGGTTCTGGCGTACTAATACCACTTCAGTAAGATGATCGCTTTCATCATTTGCTTGAATGGATAGTTTGCTAATGGTTTCAGGCTGAAAGTCAAACAAATCACTCGCACCTGTCGTACTGGACACGCTATGGTTTTGCCATAATAAATAAGCGGCTGCACCCAGTTGTAAAACCAACAGGACAGCTAGGATACGGATAGTGTTTTTCATGCTGTTATACCTCCGCCAGAACACGTTGATAATGAGCTTGAGTACGCTTTCGAGCCAAGCTTCGCCAGAACCAGACTAGGGCTAATCCTGCCAAGGCCAAGGCATAGTTGAGGTATTCCCAGAAAAGCTGGCTGGAGTGCTCCATCGGTTGCAAGGTGCGGGCAAAGTGAGCACGGCTACGGATACTCAATAAGCCTTGGTCTTCCAGTGACCAGTCAATGGCATTCTGCAAAAACTCCAGTGGGCGCGTGTATAGCGTACCCATGCCTTGTGACGCTAATTGCAAACTGTCATCGCTGGCAAAGGTATTGCTCGCAATCAATAATAAACGGGCTGATTCGGGTGAACGTTCGATAATACTACTGACCACCGTTTTATCCGCTATTTTATCCGCTGCTGCATCCTCGGCTTGTGGTGATGCGGCACTGTTTGCGGGTGTATCTTTGTTTGCCTGAGTATCGCTTGGCGTTTGTTGCAGAAGTGGCAAGGGCTTATCTTTAAACCAAGAATCAAAACGTCCTTCTGCCAAGCTGGCTAAGACCTGTGGGCTTTGTTGGCTATCGCTGGCAAAACCGCTACCGGGATAGCGCTGATAATCTGGCAATACATTTAAGGCTGTGGAAGTCCAGCTATTCGCTGAAGACTGTAATAAAGTTGTCACTTTGCGCTGAGCATTTTTCTCACTGTCTATTGTGATAGATGAAGCCCAGCTCATAGTGAGTTGCCCTAAATTAGCTGTGATGGGGTTCTCTTTATTCAAACCATCCTCACGTAAATCAGGGAAGAGCGGATAAGGCATCATAACAATTTCATTCAAGGTAATCGGCCCGACTTGGCGCGGTACAGGAATAGGCAAGGCCGCATTTTGGGTATCAAGTACCAGACTGTCAGCCAAGCTTAAACCATTCGCTTTGAGCCAATCTTCCAGCCCTGAAGTATGCTTGCTGGCTTCCAGCGTGCGACCAAGTTGTACATCAAATGCGGAGCTGGCAATAATGACAGAGCCGCCTTTCATTAGAAATTGGTCAAGGGCAAAGAGCTGTTTATCATCCAAATTTTCTGGCGATAACAGCAATAGTAAATCAGCTTCAGCAGGCACTATGCCGTTTTTCAAATCGGTGTCTATTACACGTAAATTGTCTGCCAGCACCTGACGTAATTCTTGGTATTGTTTACCTTGTGGCATGCCCATGAAAGGATTACTACCCGCTTCGGGCGCTGGGGTGAATAATGCAACCGTTTTTAGGAAGCCGGGGGCTAGTCGTTGCAGCGCTACGTTAATCGACTGCTGTAAGCCGTTTTTATCCAGATTTTCTGGCAAGGGTACTGGTACGGTAGTGCCATGACTGTCTAGCTGCATATAAAACCAGAAAGGTTTTGGGTCAAACAGGCTGGCAATTTGCGGTCCATAGCCATAGTCTTGTTGTAATTGCTGTGCTAGTGCGCCGTCGTTAGCATCGGGGTCGGCAAAGCTGACGGTGAGCTTGTCACCGGCCTGTTTCTGCATGGTTTGGAGTACGGCTTCCAATTCCTTACGTAAATCGGCCAAGGCGGCGGGGAGTTGTTCTGCGGGTGAAACATACGTATGGAAAGTCACTGGATGATGCAAATTGGCAAAAGCATTGCCACCGGCTTGATAAGCCTGTGCGACTTTGCGAATGGCGCGAGTAATGGCGTATTCCGGGTTTTTTAGGCGTACCTCCAAATCGCCTTCGCCTTCTGCTTTGAATTCAATCAGGTCTTGATAACCCAGCGTTTGGTATTGGTCGCCATAAGCAATAAGCAGATTAAAATAAGCGTTCACTACGCCAGCTTGATAGCGGCTAGCCATGCGGAAGGGCACGGGGCGAATACCGTATTTTTCGGCAGCTTCAGCTTCGACTGCTTGATCACCGTGAGGATTAATAAATTCCACCCGCAGATTTTGTTTGCCAGCAACTTGGTATTCTTTCAATAAGTCCTGCAATGGTGGTACTAAGGGTTCTAGCAGTGGGTGAGTTTTATCGGAGAAATAAGCGCGGATGAGTAAAGGTTCTTGTAAGCTTTGCAGGTATTGTTGGGTTGCTGGCGATAGTGAGTAAATCTTGCCTTGGGTCAAGTCAGCACGAACCCCTGTTATTGTACCCAACCATAGATTCACCGCGATAAAATTAGCGATGACCAAGGCACTGATCCAATACCATTGCTTATGATGGCGGCTGCTTGGATTACCAGCCCAACGTAGATGTTCCAGCGAAAGTAAATTCAAAGTGAGGAAAACGGCCACGATAGACAGATAGTAATAGAGGTCACGCAAATCCAGCACACCGCGTGTAATGGAGTCAAAACGCGAACCACTGCCCAACCATGC
Source organism: Pseudomonadota bacterium (assembly GCA_002747435.1). Lineage (GTDB taxonomy): Bacteria > Pseudomonadota > Gammaproteobacteria > Thiotrichales > Thiotrichaceae > Thiolinea. Next base: position 90,193 of record PDPH01000049.1, on the reverse strand, counting down.
CAGTACCTGTCCAAACTGATAGCCCAATAGTGAAGTCAGTACATGAGAACCAATCAGGTAGAAAAAGCCCGCCACAATGACAGTCAGAATGAGTGCAACGATGGCGTTGTCTGTGCGTGAGCTCATATAAAGGCCAATGGCAATATAAGCCGCCGCTAGGAATAAGCTGGCAAGATACCCACCCCACACTGGTCCCCAGTCGACATGACCCATGAAAGACACGCTGAAGGGTAAGGGCAGGGTTAGCAGCAAGGCCAATGCCATCAGTAATAAGCTGGCGGTAAATTTGCCTAATACGAGTTGCCAAGGTTTGACTGAGCTGGTGAGTAGACTTTCCAATGTTCCGGCACGGCGCTCTTCCGACCAGCTACGCATAGTGAGTGCCGCGACCAAAAAGATTAATAGAATCGGCATCCACTGAAAGAGTGGTTTGACATCGGCTAAATTGCGGGCAAAAAAAGCTTCACCCCAGAAAAAGATAAATAAATTAACAGCGAGAAACGTGCCTAAAAACAGCCAAGCTGCCGGAGAGGCAAAAAAGGCATTGAATTCCTTACGTACAATGGCGCTATACTTAGCCATTAGCTACCTCCTGCTCCTGTTGTGTGTTATCACTGTGCTGACTGTTCACTTCAGCAAAGACATTTTCCAAATTACGTGACTCCGCTTGTAGACCATAAAGTTCATCACCGGCTTGTTGTACGGCTGCGGCCACCTGAGGTGCAAGTTCGGGGGCAGCTTTCAGGCTGTAAGTGTATAAACCATTGGCTTGTTTTGTGCGTTTGACATCGCTGACGCCTGCCAGTTTGCCTAAGTATTTTGTGGCCTTATCATTATTCAGGCTGACCAGCAGGCGACGAGCATGTTGTAAGTCATCAAGTCGTGCATCAAGCACCAATTTCCCGGTACGCATAATGAGTACACGCTCACACACGGCCTGTACTTCTTGCAGGATATGCGTAGACAGCAATACAGTTGCATTTTTCGCCAGATCGCGGATGAGTTCGCGCATATGATGAATTTGGGTAGGGTCAAGGCCATTGGTGGGCTCATCCAGGATAATAATGGCTGGCTCGTGCAAAATAGCTTGTGCTACACCTACACGCTGGCGATAACCACGCGACAGTGTGTGTATTGTGTGGGTTGCTTTCGCGCCTAAGTCAGTGCGGCGAATAGCGCGGGCGACAGCGGCAGTTTGTTGGGAAGCAGGCAGGCCGTGCAAACTAGCTTGATACGCTAGATAGTCAATGACGGTCATTTCCGGCCAGAGGGGGCAGTTTTCCGGTAAGTAACCCAATTGTTTTTGCAGTGCGCTCCTGTGCTGACTCATGGAGCGTTGGTCGATTTCAATTGTGCCTGCGGTGGGTTCTAGATAGCCGGTCAGCATTTTCATAACAGTGGTTTTGCCTGCGCCATTGTGCCCCAGCAAACCGACGACTTCGCCTTGTGAGATGGTGAATGAAACATCGTCCACGGCTTTGAATTCGCCATAGTGACGACTTAAGTGAGTGATATTGATCATTTCCTCAGCCTTATCATGATTTAACTTATATGCTATGAGTCTGCGTAATTTTAGAGCGATTTCAGGCGGGGTAAAGTTACTAAAAATTAATGATAAGGCTGAGTACAGGGTGGAGGCACAGCTCCACCTTGCGTTAGATTGGTTCAGACAGTTTTAGCAGTTTTAGCTAGGATGCTTAAAATACCTTGGGGACATGTAACTCATCCGGTAAAACCTGACGTTCATAATGAGGATTGAAAACCCGTTCGGGTAGGGTAATTTTTTCATGTTCTATTTCGCTATAAGGAATTTGTGACAAGATATGGCTAATACAATTGAGGCGTTCCCGTTTTTTGTCATTACCTTCAACAATGTACCAAGGGGCCTCAGGGATATTGGTACGTTCAAACATATCTTCTTTGACTTTGGTATAAGTTTCCCAACGTATCCGTGATTGTAAATCCATCGGGCTGAGTTTCCATTGCTTCATTGGATCATGAATGCGCATCATGAAACGTAATTGCTGCTCTTCATCTGTAATAGAAAACCAGTATTTCAACAAAATGATCCCAGAGCGCACCAACATGCGTTCAAACTCAGGAACATCTTGGAAAAACTGTTCAACCTGTTCATCGCTAGCAAAGCCCATAACACGCTCTACGCCAGCACGGTTATACCAAGAGCGGTCAAATAAGACGATTTCACCACCAGCGGGTAGGTGGGGTACATAACGCTGGAAATACCATTGAGTACGTTCACGTTCGCTAGGCTTGGGTAAGGCCACTACCCGCGCCACGCGCGGATTCAGACGTTGGGTAATACGTTTGATAACGCCACCCTTGCCAGCCGCATCACGTCCCTCACACAAAATCAGGACTTTTGCCCCGGTATGTTCTACCCAATCCTGCAATTTAATCAGCTCAGCTTGCAGGCGTAGCAGATTAGTGTAATACGTGTGTTTATCCAGCATATTAGGATGATGCTTGCGATACAGTTTGCGTAAATCCTGCGTGAGCATAGGCTCAGCAAACTCCATCTCAAACAAATCATCCAAAGTATCTTCCATTTCGGCTTCAAGCCAGTCTTGATAGCCTGTTTCAGTATCATTTTCAGTTATTTCGGGTGTGTGGCTCATATATGCTCCTGCCGATTTGATAGTGATGAAGTGGGATTCAATCCACTGGATAGTATAACGAGTCTTTGTAAGACTTTCATGTTCACTATGGAAACCTAAGCCAGTCTGTTGAGTAGTGCGAAAGCTAGATAATTTATCATTCCCATAATACACACCAGTGACTGTTTCTGTGGAATAATTACTCATAGTAGGATTATGAATAGAGATGCTATTTTGACTAGTTTACAAGCGCTTGATATTTCGATTGTTATACCCACTCATAATCGCCCCAACTTTATTTTAAGAGCGGTTCAATCGGCTTTACAGAGTTGCACAGCGCAAGGTGAAGTGATTGTGGTCGATGATCGATCGCGTTTTCCGGTTGCTGAGCTATTGCAAACGGTCAGTGATCCTCGTTTACGAGTGGTGCGCAACGACGATGCTGTGGGGGGAGCTGCTTATGCTAGAAATATAGGAGTCAAGGCTGCTACTAAGGAGCTGGTTTTTTTCTTAGATGATGATGACACATTTTTTTCTACCTATATTGAATCAGTGTTACAAGCAACCGAATTGCCAAGGGCTGATTATGGTTTTGGTATGGATTGTTTAGAACTAGAGCAAAGCCATACAAGCACTTTTGTTGCAAACACTAGCTGCGCACTGTTACATCCTAGAAGAGAATTTAGAAAATGTTTAGGTAGTACAGGTGCAGGTTTTTGGGTACGTCGTTCTATTTTCCTAACTTTAGGTGGTTTTGATCCGCAACAAGTCGTTGATGAGGATACTGATTTATGCGTGCGGTTGATTATTGCTGGCTCATATTGCTTATTTTATAAGGGTTATGCCACTTTAAAATATAGAAATATCACTATTACAGATTCTAATCTGGAAAAGGTTAAGCAACTTTCTTTTGATACAGATGTTGTTGTAGCCATGCAATGTTATGCAAGAACTTTTATTAAAGCGCGTCCACACTTTCTACCTTCCAGTACAGCTATTTGGTATTTAGCAAGTCGTTATATACGTCGGGCGATGAATGCGGGTCATAAACTAGAAGCTTCTGCCTTTATTAAGCAGCAAACATCTGTCTGTTTAAAACTAAAACTCAGCCTTTTTTATTATAGAAAACTATTTTCTAATTTTTTGAAGAAGTAATTTTTGAAATTTTTTTGGATATAAATACGCATTGCTTCAATTTTCAATATGAACTAAATTTTCTGTTCTACCAACAGACCCGCTGCAACATTATACATAAGCTATAGCCTCTTTGCAGTATTTTCTAGCCTCGCCGTCAGGTAGTACACTTGACGACAAGGCACACGTAAGTCGCTTGTTGAGTAGGTTTATAAACCTGTGGGTAGACTTTGGCTGATACGAAGACGTAAGGTACTGAGTTGTTCGGTGCTGAGTTGTTCCAGCACAGAATTACGAGACTCTATGGCGTGTTGTTGTCCCTGTGCTGCTGCCATTGATAGCCAGTAAGCTGCCTCAGGTAAGTTTTTTTCAATGCCGACACCATTGGCCAGATAAGCACCTAAGCCATACTGAGCCATAGGATGATTAGATAAGGCAGCTTGGCGAATCCAGTGAACGGATTGAGCATTGCTTTTGATAACACCTTGGCCTGTCGCAAACAGCAGTGCTAGTTGATATTGGGCTTCGGCGTAACCATTTTCTGCTGCGGCCAGATAAAGATTGTAGGTTCTTCTATAATCTTTTTTTATGTGCTCGCCTTGTTTTAGCAGGTTCCCAAGGAGGGTTTGGGCGGCTGGATTACCTTGATTAGCTGCTCGTTCAATTAAGCTAATGCCTTTTTCTATATCTTGTTCTATGCCTATGCCAAACAGGTATTTGGCGCCTAAATTAAACTGTGCGCCATGCTCATTTTGCTCTGCGGCTTTTTTATACCATTCAATGGCTTTATCCGCGTCAGCTTTTACACCTTCGCCTTGATCCAGCATTAAAGCTACATTGAATTGAGAGGCGGCATCACCTTTTTTAGCGGCTTCATGAAACCAGTAATAAGCTTTTTCCAGATTAAGCTCTGTATATATGCCCTTCAAATAAGAAACGGCTAAAGTATATTGTGATGTTTTGTTACCATTATCGGCTGCACGTTTGAGCCAGTAGACGATTTTATGATGTGTATCGGCGTCATGTTTTTTCGACTTGATCAGGTATTGCGCCAAGCTATATTGTGCATCACTATCTTCGTTTTCAGCCGCTTGTTCTAGCCAGTAGATACCTTGTTCTGTATTATGGAGTGAGGTATTTTTGCGCATTAACAGCGCGCTAAGATTGAACTGGGCGTTGCGATTACCTCGCTTAGCTGCCTGCAAATAAAGATCGTAAGCTTTCAGATAATCTTTTTCTAGGTTATCTACACCCCATTCATAATAAAGCCCTAATTGATTTAAGGCATCGGGATATTGTTGTGCGGCTGATAGTTTTAACCATTTTAAACCGGTTTCGAAGTCTGGAGAGGTGTATTTGCCATCAATTAAAGTCATGGCAGTTTCAAATTGCTCAGCAGGGTTGTATATTGATCCTAGCTGAGGAGTCCCTGCTGCATAAGTTTTTGTAATGACACTACTAATAAATAGCGTGGTGTATGCTAAACTTTTCGCAATAACAAGCGATTGAGTTTTTTTATTGTTCATCACAGTTAGCCCCGGCGTTTGAATGTGATATTTTGTTACAAATTGATAGGGTTTTGTTCGGCTACTCCCTTCGCAAGCCTTAAAGCAGTAGCTCAGCTTAAAGCATAACATATTTTTATTCGCTGTATATCAGATGGTGTTGGGAAACTGTCAATTTTGCTTCATCTACTGCTAAGCTATTCAGTACAGGCTGTTGAGTGTTTAGGGCGAACAGTGGGGCTGTTAAGGGTAAACGCCATGATTAATACAGGAGAAAGGAATCTTGAGCGAACAAGCATTTGATTTAAAGGGTGAGATGTCGCTACTGAATGTATTGGTGTTGCGCACTGTAAACCTTCAGGTTGTCAGTGCAGCCCTAGATGAGAAACTGGCAAAAACTGGTCAGGTTTTTCAGCGCAGTCCAGTTATTGTTGATTGTCAGCTATTAGGTGAGTCTATCCAAGAGCTAGATGTAGGCGGCTTAAAGCGTCTGTTGCAAGAGAAGGGTTTGATACCTGTAGGTTTACGCAATTTCTCAGCAGAAATGGATGCGTTGTTGGCAGCGACGGATTGGCCCTTATTGCGTCCTAAAGCGGCAGTTGCTGCTACAGTAAATGTTGATCTTGAGCCGACTGAGTCAACTGAAGCAACATCGCCAATACCAACACAGGAAACTGCTAAAGCACCGCTTGAACGTCTGTTGCTTATTGAGCGCCCTGTACGTTCTGGGCAACAAGTTTATTGTCCAGAAGGTGATATTGTAGTTATGCAGCAAACCAGTGCGGGTTCGGAGTTACTAGCCGGTGGTTCAGTTCATGTGTATGGTACGCTGCGTGGTCGGGTGTTGGCAGGAATACATGGTGATGTTAAAGCTAGAATATTTTGTCAGAAACTAGAGGCCGAGTTAATTGCCATAGCAGGGCGTTACCGTTTGTTAGATGAAATTGACTCCAATTTAAAAGGGCAAGCGGTGATGGTCTATTTGCAAAATGAAAAGTTGAAAATTGCCCCGATCTGATTGGCAAGACAGGGAATTATCTCTATAGTCGATACACCAGCGTTTAAGGAGTATTAAGTTGAGCAGGATTGTTGTAGTAACCTCCGGTAAAGGGGGTGTAGGGAAGACGACAACCAGTGCGGCCTTTGCTACTGGGCTTGCCCTCAAGGGTTACAAGACGGCGGTGATTGATTTTGATGTAGGTTTGCGCAATCTGGATTTAATTATGGGTTGCGAACGCCGTGTTGTTTATGATTTTGTCAATGTCATTTCAGGCGAAGCCAATATTCATCAGGCACTGATCAAAGATAAGCGTGTCGAAAATTTGTATATACTGCCCGCCTCACAAACCCGTGACAAAGATGCCCTGACGAAAGAAGGGGTGGAAGCTGTCATAGAAGCTTTAAAAAAGGACAACTTTGATTTCATTGTTTGTGATTCGCCCGCAGGTATTGAGCGGGGGGCGGCTATGGCTATGTATTTTGCAGATGATGCGGTTATTGTTACCAACCCGGAAGTGTCCTCAGTACGGGACTCAGACCGTATTTTGGGTTTGTTACAAAGTCGTACTCGTAAGGCAGAGCAGGGCGAGACTATTCGTGAGCATTTGCTGATTACTCGTTATTCGCCATCGCGCGTCGTCAGTGGCGATATGTTAGCGATGGAGGATATTTTAGAGATTCTCGCTGTGCCTTTGATTGGTGTTATTCCTGATTCTCCGAGTGTTTTGCAGGCATCCAATAGCGGTGTACCAGTTATTCTGGATAAGGATAGCAAAGCCGGTCAGGCCTATGATGATTTTGTAAGACGCTTCTTGGGCGAGACTGTGCCTCACCGATTTATGGATCCTGAGAAAAAGGGATTTTTCAAGCGATTATTCGGAGGCTAGATGAGTCTAGAGCATTATGATTATGGGACTATTCGATTATTTCAGAAGCAACAAAACTAAAAGTGCGCAGAAAGCCAAGGAGCGGCTGCAAATCCTGATTGCCCACGAGCGGCTGGATCGTAGTGGCCCCGAGTTTTTACCACAAATGCGACGTGACATCCTCAGTGTCATTTGCAAGTATGTACCCATTGATGAAGAGCAGATTAATATGCAGTATGAAAAGGGTACGGATTATGATGTGCTTGAGTTGAATATTGCTTTGCCGGAACGCTCCTCCAAAATACATTAAGTATTTTGGGGATGTGTTTATTAATTCGGCAGTTAAGTAAAGCCGGACAGTGCGTATCCGGCTTTAGGTATTATTGAGCAGCCCGCAGGCGCTCTTCGTTCTGAATAAAGGCTATGAGTTCTTTAGCGGTAACAGGCCCTGGTTGTACTGCTAATAATTGGCCTTCTGGTGTGTAAAGCATTAAGGTAGGTGTACCTATCAGACGCTCTCCAGCATGAGTGAGTAAAAAGTCGCTCATTTCAACGAAGTGGGTCAAAATATGGGGGAACTGTAGGTGGTGTTCGCGCACAAAAGCAAGAGCATCTGAGCGCCCCATTGTGCCATCCGTTGAAATGCCATAGACATCAGCATTAGGAAAGCTGGTGCTAAAGCGAGTGATTTCGTGAATCGTATCCCGACAAATCAGGCAACTGGAGTCCCAAATTTCAAACACTGTCCAGCGGCCTTTACCAACCAAGTCCTGTATGGCGATTGGCTGTTGCTTGTTTAAGTCAGAAAAGGCGTAGAGTGGTGTAGCCACTAATAGCAACAGCGCTATTAATAGTGTGTGCAGGGTGTATCTGAATGTGAGTGTTATTTTATTCATAATTGGCTTACTAGTTGTTGTGATTGATCGAGTTGCCGCTGCGTGGTTGATTCAGCGTCTGGGTATGGCGCGTCCTTTTTTTAGTATTAGCAGGCATAATACATGAATCAACCTGTTTCCAGCATTGGTCAGTTTGTAGACGACAATATACTCCTGATAGTGGGTGTTTGCATGTTTTTACTCGGAGTGGTGCTAAGCTATGTGATTTATAGCCGCCCGCTGCAACACGCACGCCGTGAGATTGAGCGCTTGCAGTTGCAATTACAAACCGAAGAGCAACTGCATGAAGAGCGTCTACGTATGTTGGAAGATGCACAAGATCGTTTACACAATACGTTTGCACTCACCTCGCAGCGTGCCTTGCGTGAAAACAATCAACATTTTCTACAATTGGCGCAGGAAAGTATGCGGCGTTTTCAAACAGAGTCACAAGCTGACCTAGAACAAAGGCGGCAATCCATCCAGCATTTACTAGAGCCTGTGAAGCAAGCACTGGATAAAACCAGTGAGCAAATTCGCGCCATAGAAAAAGAGCGACAAGCTTCCTTGGGTATGCTCGGTGAGCAATTGCGTAATCTGGGGCAAGATCAACTTGCTTTACGGGAAGAAACCAGTCGTTTATCCACTGCTTTGCGTACTCCTAGCATGCGCGGCCAATGGGGGGAGCTGAGTCTAAAGCGTATTGTGGAAATGGCAGGCATGGTGGCGCATTGTGACTTTATTGAGCAAGTGCAACGTAGCAATACAGAGCGCACCATCCGCCCTGATATGGTCATTCGTATGCCCGATCAGCGTGAATTAGTCATTGATGCCAAAACGCCGATGGATGCGTATATGGACGCCTTGCAAAGTGAGGTTGATAGTGAGCGTAAGCAGCATTTGCAGCGTTATGCACGCAGTGTGCGTGAGCATGTGCGTATTTTGGCTGGCAAGCGTTATTGGGAACAGTTTGCAGGAGCACCGGACTTTGTGGTGTTGTTTATACCGGGCGAACAGTTTTTAGGAGTAGCGCTTGAACAGGATAAATCCTTGATGCAAGATGCACTTGATATGCGCGTCATTTTGGCGACACCTACTACCTTGATGGCCTTGTTGCGAGCGGTTGCATTTGGCTGGCAGCAGGCGGTGTTGACTGAGAATGCAGCACGTGTTCGTGACGTCGGTACAGAGCTGCATAAACGCTTGTCGACGATGATCGAGCATATGGAACGGCTTGGGAAACATCTTGAAGCCAGTGTCGATAGCTATAATCGTTTGTTGGGTTCGGTGGAGCGCAGCGTCATGCCCAGTGCGCGGCGTCTTTCTGAGTTGGGTATTGATTCGGGGCGTCAGTTGGCCGGACTGGCACCATTGGACAATAAACCGCGTAGTCGTTTACAAGATGTTCGCGGTGATAACTGAAAACAAACTCTTCAATAAGCTGCATAAGCTGAATAAAAGGAATCTAGGCTTTGAAACCCGTTAATATTCGTGCTTACTCCACGCTAGTTCAGGTGATCATACTTTTGTGTGTTGTTATAGCTTTGCTGTGGTTCAACAAAACCTTTGTCGTTGACTTTTTTCAACTGACGCAAGTCGGGCATTTAGGGGCTTTCCTGAATGGCTTGATTATTTTGTTATTTTTGATTGGTTTGGCACGAATTCTTTCCATGATGTTTAGTTATCGGCATGAACAAAGCGTGCTCAATAAATTTTTGGCTAGGGTACGAGACAAAGTTGCCAACCCTACTTATAAGCTTCCCGCCGACGCGCTCATCGTAAGACGCTACAATGCAGTACAGCTATTGGCGCAGCAAGGTTCAGAAACAGACCAAGCCGCCTTAGCCGGTGTCTCAGCCGCCGAGCAGGCTTCACGTTTTACCTTGGTGCGTTTTGTTAACAATATACTGATTTTATCGGGTGTATTTGGCACAGTCGTCTCGCTGTCGGTTGCCTTGATTGGTGCGGCTGGTCTGCTTGACTCTCCTGAGAATTTGGAAAAAATGGGAGCCATTATCGGTGGTATGTCAACAGCGCTGAGTACGACGATCACAGCGATAGTATGTTATGTGTTTTATTCCTATTTTCACTTGCGCTTGCAAGACACCCGAGTGCGCGTGCTATCCAATCTGGAAGAGGCCACCACTTTATATATTATGCCCAACTTTCGCAGTTCAGAAGGAAATATATTGCATGACGTGTCCTTGCTGACCCAAGAGTTACGCAAAGCGGCTGAGTCGATTGGACTGATTCAGGATCGTTTTCTGAGTGCGGGCGAGCGTTTGCAGTTGGCAGTGGATGATATGCAGCGCCACATGGTACGTATGGTTAATTCTGGAGATGAGTTGCGTTTGATTCGGCAAGCCTTACGTGAAGGTTTTCGATTGGGGGAGTCCCACAATAGTAACGTCGTTCACGCTTCCTCTGCCCGCAAGGATCGTTAGGAGCACGCAATGCCATACCAGCCTCGCGCCTATCCCGCTGAAAATACGGAGGACAGCTTTTGGCCTTCATTTACTGATGTCATGATGGTCATTTTGATGATTTTCATGCTGGTTGTGATTGCGGTAATTCTTTCGAATACTCGCCTGATGGATCAATTACGCAATAGCTTGATGGCTGAGCAAGAGGCCAGCCAATTGGTTGAGTTTACCCTTCAGGAAAATGCCACGCTGGAAGAGCAATTGGAATATTACAAGCGACGTGTTGCAGCGACTGAAATGGAGCTATTACAAACCAAGGCACAACAGGAGGATACCCAGCAACAGCTACTATCTGCGCGTGCTGATTTGAGTCGTCTCCGTGATGAGGAAATACAGCAACAAGCTTTGTTGACGCAACGTAGCGCACAAATTGATAGTTTACGTGCTGATCTGGGAGAGCAGCGTGGTGAAGTCAGGCAATTGCAACAGCAATTGGCGGAGCTGCAACGAACGAGTAGTGATGAAGCCCAGCGCTTACAAAGCGAGTTGTCTTTAGCACAAGAATCTTTGCAGCAGGCTCAACGCGAGTCTAACGAGCGCAAAACGCTAGTCAGTGCTTTACGTGAACAAATGGAAACTAGTCAGCAACGGCTAGCCAGCTTGGAAGGTGATTATGCTGAGCTGGATCAGAAGTATCAGAAATTAGTCAAACCGTCACGCTCTGCCAAGAATAAAACGGTGGTTGAAGTCATGTATCAGCGTTCAGGCTACCGTATTCGTGCGCCCGGGCAAAATAAATACCGCCATATTAGTTACAGCGCGCTGGAAACGGAGTTAAGCGGCTTAAAGGAACAGTACGGTAATGACCTGTATGTAAAAATTATTATTCCCAAAAATAGTGGGCTGTCTTATAACGAGGCATGGCGCTTTACCAGTGACATGCTTAATAAATACGATTATTACTATCAGCAGGATAATAGTTTGCCCGCTGTGCAAGAGAATGAAAATTAAGCATTTTCTGGTAATAAGATGCTTTCTGGGGCATTGTTTTTCATCATGTTAAACTGTCAGAGAAAGCCAAGTTTATTGCAAGAGAGTGTCACTAATGAAAGTTATTATTTTTTCACTAAAGCTAGTGTTGTTGGCTTTAGTGCTATTTCCTGTCGGGGTAAATGCTAATAATTACCATTACCGAGTGACTAAAGTTGCCGCTAATGATGTCTTAAATATTCGTGCCGAACCGAATAGTAGCAGTGCTATTGTCGCACGTATTCCTTCTAATGCTGTTGGCATTAGCTTGTCGGGCGCTAGTCGCCGAACAGGTCGTTCAACTTGGGTGAAAATTCGCTGGCAAAATAATCGTGGCTGGGTCAATCGCGCCTATTTAGCACCCATGCTAGCCCCTGCCACTGCGAAGCCAAGCCCTATGCCTTCTCGCCCTGCTGCGATTAATCCGGTGACGGATAATATTGTCAAAAAACGTGTTTCGGGTATGTGGATATTGGAATGTCGTGGTACTTCACCAAAATGGTCTTTGGATATTTTGCCTGAGTGGATACGTGGTACTGTTGGTGATTTTAAAACGGGTATGCCAATTACCCGCACGCATCAGGAACATGGTTTGCATAACCGCATTGCTTTAAGAACAGAGGTTGAGGGGGCGAATCGTTGGAATAAAGTTGACTTGACCTTGGTGTACACAGCGCGTTGTTATAATAGTTTATTTAATCAAAGGGTCACTTTTGAGGTAAAGGGGCAGTATAATAATACCCCCTTAAAGGGGTGTTGCCGAGCTATGCGTGTGCCGTGATCGAAAAACTAAGTAAATTCTGATGTTTTGCAGCATATGTGCTTTTGCACAAAAAGTGCATTTTGTCGACAATTTGTCAGTTAGTCTCATTTGACAGAGGGTTTTTTGGGCTTATAATGTCGACAATTTCTCAGATGGGATACTGTTTTTAGGCATCGGCTAGAGAGTGTTTGACTCGAAATCGTTAAAATCATGGGCAATGATGGAAAATAGACACTGTTCATAATGAGAATGGTTCGGCAAAACCACTTTAAATTACCAAAGGCATTTATTGAGCAGGCTTTTTTGAGTAAAGTTTAAGCAGAAATTGCCAAAAAACCGATTAAGAGGAAGGACAGGATGAGTAGTGAAATTTTAACGCCGGTATTGCCAGAGTCTGTTGCAGACGCAACTGTTGTTGCTTGGAACAAAAAAGTGGGAGATGCAGTCAGGCTTGATGATATTCTGGTTGAAATTGAAACCGACAAAGTGGTACTGGAAGTACCTGCCCAAATGGATGGTGTTGTAGCTGAGATTGTCGAGGAGGAGGGGGCAACTGTTACCAGCGGTCAACTTTTGGGACGTTTACAAGCTGCTGACGCGGCTCCAGTCCAAACATCAACACAAACACCACAGGAAGTGACTCCTGCACCAGCCGCTAGCCCCGTTGCGCCAGCCGATGAAGCTAAAACAGGCCCTGCTGCTCGCAAGTTAATGAGCGAAAACGATTTGTCCAAATCTGATATTGCTGGTTCTGGCAAAGAGGGTCGTATTCTGAAAGAGGACGTGCAGTCTGCTGTTGCCCAGAAAGCTGCACCTGCTGCTCCAGCACCTTCTACACCCGGCAGTAGCCCTGCCGCAGTATCCAAAGCTATACCTAAACCCGCTAGTGGTGAACGTAGCGAAGAGCGTGTGCCTATGAGTCGTTTGCGTGCACGGATTGCTGAGCGTTTATTGGATGCCAAGCAGTCAACTGCTATGTTGACGACCTTCAATGAAGTCGACATGAAGCCATTGATGGATATGCGCAATGAATTTAAAGACAATTTTGAGAAAAAGCATGGGGCACGTCTCGGCTTTATGTCTTTATTTGTTAAAGCAGCTACGGTAGCGTTACAACGTTTCCCGGAAATCAATGCCTATATTGACGGCAATGATATTGTTTACCACAGCTATTGTGATGTTGGCATTGCCGTTTCTTCCGATCGTGGTTTGGTTGTTCCTGTACTGCGCAGCGCACAAAATATGGGACTGGCTGATATTGAAAGTACGATCGCTGATTTTGCCAAAAAAGCTAAGGCAGGCAAGTTGGATATGTCTGACCTGTCAGGTGGTACATTCACCATAACCAACGGGGGCGTTTTTGGGTCTTTACTGTCAACCCCAATTCTTAATCCTCCTCAAAGCGCGATCTTGGGGATGCACTCGATCCAGAAGCGCCCTGTCGTTGTTAATGATGAAATTGTAATCCGCCCCATGATGTATGTAGCCTTGTCATATGATCATCGTATTGTAGACGGTAAGGGCGCGGTTACTTTCCTCAAAACAATCAAAGAGCTGGTCGAAAATCCAGTTCGTATGCTATTGGATGTGTGAGGTGAGCCATGAGTGATTTTGATGTTATTGTCGTAGGCGGTGGTCCTGGTGGTTATGTGGCGGCGATTCGCTGCGCTCAGTTGGGGTTTAAAACAGCCTGTGTGGAAGAATGGCTTAATAAGCAAGGTAAGCCTGCTTTAGGCGGTACTTGCCTGAATGTTGGTTGTATTCCTTCTAAAGCTTTATTGGAAAGCTCCAGCCATTTTGAAGCGATTCGTCAGCATTACCCTGAGCATGGCATTAAGGTCGAAGGCCTGAGCATGGATGTGCCACAGATGATTGCCAAGAAGGACAAAATTGTTCAGCAATTGACAGGTGGTATTGCCCAGTTGTTCCAAGCGAACAAAGTGGCGTGGTTACAAGGGCGTGGTCAGCTATTAGCAAATAAGCAGGTCGAAGTAAGTGCTCACGATGGTACTAAGACCACCTACGCTGCCCAACATATTATTTTGGCTGTAGGCTCTGTGCCGATTGAATTACCAATGGCTAAGTGGCTGGATGAACGCATTGTGCATTCTACCGGAGCACTGGATTGGGAAAGTGTGCCAAAACGCCTCGGTGTAATTGGTGCAGGTGTGATTGGTTTGGAAATGGGCAGTGTCTGGCGGCGTCTAGGGGCTGAAGTGATTGTGCTGGAAGCCGTGGATGAATTCTTGGGTGCAGCAGATCGTGATATTGCCAAAGCAGCCGCCATGCAGTTCAAAAAGCGGGGCTTGGATATTCGTTTGGGCGCAAAGCTAGCCAGTGTTGTTGTTAATAATGATAGCCTGACCTTGCATTATACTGATAGCAAGGGTGAGCAAAGTTTGGAAGTCGATCGTTTAATCGTCGCGGTTGGACGCAAAGCCAATACCCAAGGTGTCGCTGCGCCAGACGCTGGTCTAAAGTTAGATGAGCGTGGCTGTATTGAGGTTGATGCACATTGTCAAACCAGTGTTCCGGGGGTGTATGCCATTGGCGACTGTGTACGCGGTCCCATGTTGGCGCACAAAGCTTCAGAAGAGGGTGTTGTCGTTGCTGAATACCTGACAGGTCAGCAGCCACATTTGGATTTCAATACGATTCCGTGGGTTATTTATACGCACCCTGAAATTGCTTGGGTAGGCAAAACAGAGCAGGACTTGCAAGCTGATGGTGTAGACTATCGTGCGGGTACGTTTCCTTTTGCAGCTAATGGCCGTGCCAAAGCGATGGATCAAGACAATGGGCTGATCAAGGTATTGGCGGACGCAAAGACAGATCGGGTTTTAGGCTTACACATCGTTGGACCTATGGCATCCGAGCTTATTGGTCAAGGTGTGGTTGCTATGGAAATGGAAGCCTCCTCCGAAGATTTAGCACGGATGGTATTTGCGCATCCTACCTTGTCAGAAGCTATCCACGAAGCCATGTTGTCAGTTGATGGGCGTGCCCTGCATGCGGTTAATCGCAAGCGTTAATACTCATTAATCGAAACACTTTGCGCCACGGCTGATGTTTTAGCGTGGCGTTTGTGCGAACAGGGCACGCCAGAGTGCCTGTAAACCAAAGGAAAACAGGATGAATCTACACGAATACCAGGCCAAAGACGTATTTCGTCAATATGGCCTGCCAGTTCCTGCCGGAAAAGTCGCCAGCACAGCGCAGGAAGCTGAAGCAGCAGCCAGCTCTTTGAGTACCGCTAAAGTCGTTGTTAAAGCTCAAGTCCATGCTGGAGGGCGCGGTAAAGCAGGGGGTGTTAAGTTATTTGATAATCCCAAAGCAGCCGCTGAGTTTGCTGCTGAGTTACTCGGAACACAGTTAGTTACTTATCAAACTGATGCCAATGGTCAACCGATTAATACCGTTTTGGTTGAGGAAACCTGCAATATTGCGCGTGAATTATATCTGGGTGCAGTGGTTGACCGTGGCAGTCAACGCATTGTGATCATGGCATCTACCGAAGGCGGTATGGAAATCGAAAAGGTTGCTCACGAAACGCCTGAAAAAATTCTGAAAACAGCTATTAATCCTGTTTCCGGTGTAATGCCTTATCAAGCGCGCGAACTAGCTTTTGGTTTAGGCTTGGAAGGTAAGCAAATCAAGCAATTTACGGATCTATTGATTAATTTCGGCAAGATGTTCAAGGAAAAGGATTTGTCACTGGTTGAAGTCAATCCTTTAGTTGTCACTGCCGAGGGTGACTTGCTCTGTTTGGATGGCAAGGTCAATGTGGATGGCAACGCGCTGTATCGTCAAGCCGCTCTGCTTGCAATGCGTGACAAGTCTCAAGAAGACGCTCGTGAGATTGAAGCCTCCGAGTGGGATCTGAACTATGTGTCCTTGGACGGCAATATTGGTTGCATGGTTAATGGTGCTGGTCTGGCAATGGCGACTATGGACATTATTAAATTGTCCGGTGGTCAGCCCGCCAACTTCCTTGATGTTGGCGGCGGCGCGACGGCTGAGCGCGTTGCGGCGGCTTTCAAGATTATTCTATCCGATAAAAACGTCCAAGGTATTTTGGTCAATATCTTCGGTGGCATTGTGCGTTGTGACTTGATTGCTGAAGGTATTATTCAGGCTGTGCAGCAGGTGAATGTCGCTGTGCCGGTTGTCGTGCGTCTAGAAGGCAATAATGCTGCTAAAGGTGCTGAGCTATTGAATAACAGTGGCCTATCTGTGATTGCAGCGAATGATCTTGGTGATGCTGCCCGTAAAATCGTTGAAGCTGTAGGAGGTGCTGCGTGAGCGTTTTGATTAATCAGGATACCAAGGTACTGTGTCAAGGTTTTACCGGCAAACAAGGTACTTTCCACTCTGAGCAGGCGATTGCATACGGCACTAAAATGGTTGGTGGTACTTCACCAGGCAAAGGGGGCTCTGAGCATTTGAGCTTACCTGTGTTCAATACCATGCGCGAAGCTGTAGAGCAAACTGCTGCTGATGCCAGTGTCATTTATGTACCAGCACCTTTCTGTAAAGATTCCATTATCGAAGCGGCTGAGTCTGGTGTAAAACTGATTGTTTGTATTACTGAAGGTATTCCAGTCTTGGATATGCTGGAAGCTAAAATAATTGTCGACAGCTTGGGCGTGCGTTTGATTGGTCCAAATTGCCCCGGTGTTATTACGCCCGGCGAGTGCAAAATCGGTATTATGCCTGGTTCTATTCATAAGCCTGGGCGTGTCGGGATTGTATCTCGCTCCGGTACGCTGACTTATGAAGCGGTTAAGCAAACGACTGACCTTGGCTATGGCCAGAGTACTTGCATTGGTATTGGCGGTGACCCCATTCCGGGTACTAACTTTATTGATGCGTTGACTTTATTCCAGAATGATCCGCAAACAGAAGCCATTTTAATGTGTGGTGAAATTGGCGGTTCAGCCGAGGAAGAAGCCGCTGAATTTATCAAACACAATGTCACTAAACCAGTAGTATCTTACATTGCTGGCGTGACCGCTCCTAAAGGCAAGCGTATGGGGCATGCTGGCGCGATTATTGCTGGTGGCAAGGGTACCGCGCAAGAAAAATACGCTGCTTTAGAAGCGGCGGGCGTGCATACGGTCAAATCACCTGCCGAACTAGGTAAAGGAATTGCCGCCGTATTGAACTAATCCACTAATCCTGAGCTTAATATTTTCTGATCTTCACCGACACTTTGGAGTGCCATGATGACCAAGCATACTGTAACACTAAGCGACAGCGCGAATGCTAAACAAATCGAGCTGGATGTTTTAAAACCGACTCTAGGGCCTGAAGCGGTTGATGTTCGCAAGCTTTATAAAGAGACAGGCTATTTCACTTATGATCCGGGTTATCTGGCTACTGCAAGTTGCTCCAGTGCAATTACGTACTTGGATGGTGAAGCTGGAACGCTGCTCTATCGGGGCTACCCGATAGAGCAGTTGGCTGAGCAAAGTACCTTTATTGAAGTATGCTACTTACTGTTCTATGGAGAATTGCCGAGTTCTGCGCAGCTAGCCAATTTTGAGCAGGTTATTACCCGTCATACTATGCTGCACGATCAGGTGCAAAATTTTTATCGTGGTTTCCGCCGCGATGCTCATCCAATGGCGACCATGGTGGGCGTGGTAGGTGCATTATCTGCATTCTACCACGATGATATGGATATTCATGATCCGGCACAGCGCGAGCGTTCTGCTCACCGTTTAATTGCTAAAATGCCTACGATTGCTTCTTGGAGTTATCGCTATGCAGTGGGTTTGCCTTTCAATAATCCTTGGAATGCCTATAGTTATGCTGAGGACTTTTTGCACCTGATGTTTTCGGTGCCAACAGAAGAACGTTACAAGTCTGATCCATTATGGGTTAAAGCCTTGGATGTTATTCTGATTCTGCATGCTGATCATGAGCAAAATGCTTCGACCTCAACAGTACGCCTAGCAGGTAGCTCCGAGGCCAACCCGTTTGCGGCAGTCGCAGCAGGTATCGCGTCATTATGGGGACCTGCACATGGGGGGGCGAATGAGGCCGTGATTAATATGCTGCGTGAGATTGAGGCATCTGATCAGCCGCTGTCTTACTGGATTAGTCGTGCCAAAGATAAGGATGACCGTTTCCGCTTAATGGGTTTTGGTCATCGTGTTTACAAAAATTATGATCCACGTGCCAAGATTATTCGCAAGCTGGCCAATGCGATTCTAGATACTTTGCCATCGGACAATCCAAATCAAAAACTGTTTGATATTGCTCGTGAGTTGGAGCAGATTGCGCTAAGTGATGATTATTTCAAAGAGCGTAATTTGTATCCCAATGTAGACTTTTACTCCGGTGTTATTTTCCTGAGTATGGGTATTCCGGTCAGTATGTTTACGGTCATGTTTGCGCTGGGTCGTACGATTGGTTGGATTTCACAATGGAATGAAATGATGGGGGATGAAGAGGCGCGTATCGGTCGTCCGCGTCAGTTATATGTAGGTAAGCCGCTGCGTGACTACATTCCATTAGATCAGCGCTAAGGTTTTTTATTGGGAGAATTTGAGAGTATGTTGGAAGAATATCGCAAACATGTGGAAGAGCGTGCTGCCCAGGGCATTCCTGCCAAGCCGCTGGATGCCACCCAGACCGCTGCGCTGGTCGAGTTGCTGAAAGATCCACCTGCGGGTGAAGAAGCCTATTTACTGGATTTGCTGGAAAATCGTATTCCTGCCGGGGTCGATGAAGCGGCTTATGTTAAGGCTGGTTTTTTGGCGGCTGTTGCTAAGGGTGAAGCCCACTCACCCTTGCTTAATAAAGTGAGAGCCGTTGAATTACTGGGCAATATGCTGGGTGGTTATAATGTTCAGCCGTTGATTGCAGCCTTGGATAGTCCAGAAACTTCAGCGGTAGCTGTCAAAGCCTTGTCTCACACCTTGCTGATGTTTGATGCTTTCCATGATGTAAAAGAAAAAGCGGATGCGGGTAACGCAGCCGCTAAGACAATAATGCAGTCTTGGGCTGATGGTGAGTGGTTTACCGCTCGTCCAGAATTGTCTGAAAAGATTACCGTGACGGTATTCAAAGTACCCGGTGAAACCAATACAGATGATTTATCACCCGCACCGGATGCTTGGTCGCGTCCCGATATTCCACTCCATGCTAATGCCATGCTGAAAATGGCGCGCGATGGTATTGAGCCGGTTGAACCCGGTGTTGTAGGACCATTGAAGCAGATTGAAGCGGTTAAAGCCAAAGGCTATCCGGTGGCTTATGTAGGTGATGTCGTGGGTACAGGTTCTTCGCGTAAATCTGCGACCAATTCTGTCTTGTGGTTCTTTGGTGATGATATTCCGGGTGTACCCAACAAGCGTGCAGGCGGCTTCTGTTTCGGTGGCAAAATTGCGCCTATTTTCTTCAATACCATGGAAGATGCGGGTGCATTACCCGTAGAGATGGATGTTTCCAAAATGGGCATGGGGGATGTGATTGATGTTTATCCTTACGAAGGTAAGGTCAAGCGTCATGGTACGGATGAGGTGATTGCTGAGTTCGAACTGAAAACGCCGGTATTATTGGATGAAGTACGTGCGGGTGGCCGTATTAATCTAATTATTGGGCGTGGTTTGACGAATAAGGCGCGTGAAGCGCTTGGTTTAGGGGCATCTGACTTGTTCCGTGTACCAGAACAGCCCGAAGATACTGGCAAAGGCTATACGCTAGCGCAAAAGATGGTAGGCAAGGCTTGTGGTCTGGAAGGCGTACGCCCGGGCATGTATTGCGAGCCGAAAATGACTACTGTCGGCTCACAAGATACGACCGGCCCCATGACTCGTGACGAATTGAAAGATTTGGCTTGTCTGGGCTTTTCGGCGGATTTGGTGATGCAGTCTTTCTGCCATACAGCGGCTTATCCTAAGCCTGTCGATGTGGTTACACACCACACATTACCTGATTTTATTATGACTCGCGGCGGTGTGTCCTTGCGTCCAGGCGATGGCATTATTCACTCTTGGCTGAATCGTATGCTGCTGCCTGATACTGTTGGCACAGGCGGTGATTCGCATACTCGTTTTCCGATTGGCATTTCTTTCCCTGCCGGTTCAGGTTTGGTTGCTTTTGCGGCAGCTACGGGGGTAATGCCTTTGGATATGCCAGAATCTGTTTTGGTGCGTTTTACCGGCAAGCGTCAGCCCGGCATTACATTGCGTGATTTGGTGCATGCGATTCCTTATCAAGCGATTCAAGAAGGTTTATTGACGGTTGAGAAGCAGGGCAAGAAAAATATTTTCAGTGGTCGTGTGCTGGAAATTGAAGGTCTGGAAGATTTAACGGTTGAACAAGCTTTTGAATTGTCAGATGCTTCGGCAGAGCGCTCAGCAGCAGGCTGTACGATTACCCTGTCTGAGGATTCAGTAGCGGAATACTTGCGCTCGAATATCATTATGCTGAAGTGGATGATTGCCGAAGGTTACGGTGATCGTCGTACTATGGAACGCCGTATTGCTGCAATGGAAGCATGGTTGGCGAATCCAAGCTTGATGCGTGCGGATGCTGATGCGGAATATGCTGCGGTGATCGAAATCAATATGGATGCGATCAAAGAGCCTGTACTGTGTGCACCGAATGATCCTGATGATGCGCGTTTGCTGTCTGAAGTGGCGGGCGACAAAGTTGATGAAGTATTCATCGGTTCTTGTATGACCAATATTGGTCACTTCCGTGCAGCGGGTAAATTGCTGGAGAAAGTGGATACTATTCCCACTCGTTTATGGATAGCACCACCGACTAAGATGGATGAAGCGCAACTGGTGTCTGAAGGTTTCTATAGCATTTATGGTCGAGCCGGTGCGCGGACTGAAATGCCTGGATGTTCACTGTGCATGGGGAATCAGGCGCGTATTGCTCCGGGGAGTACAGCCGTTTCGACCTCTACCCGTAACTTCCCCAATCGCTTGGGAACAGGTGCAAATGTGTATCTGGCTTCAGCCGAGCTGGCAGCAGTTGCTTCGGTATTGGGCAAACTCCCTACGCTGGCTGAATATATGGAATATGCTGGCACGATTGATAGTATGGCGGGTGATATTTACCGCTATATGAACTTCGATCAATTGTCTGACTATGTAGAAGCCGCCGATCAGGTGAAAGCTGAAGCCGCTTAGGTTTGAGCTGATTCGTCGTTTAGGAAAGCCTCGCAAGTGCAAGCGGGGCTTTTTTATTACAAACAATTTGCAGCATGCTTTACTAGGCAAGAGTTTAACGTGTTGTGCGGTAGTCTGCGGCTAATTTGTCTACCCACATGGTTGTTGCACCCGCCACGCCGACTGGCATGGCCAAAAAGTTCAGTACAGGAATAGTCGTCATAAGCGAAATCAGCCAGCCGAAACTTAAAGCATGTGAAGGGTATTTTTTAAGGGAACGCAATTCTTCATCAAAATATAATTCGTGATTACCCATAGGATAATCGATGTATTCAATTGCCAACATCCAAGCGCCAAACAGTGTCCATAGTATAGGCACAATAATGGCCATGCCTGGGATGAACATAAAAATAATGCTCAGAATCAGCACTAAAATTAACCATTTTGCCATATACCACAGTTTGCTAAGCTCACTGCGGAAAGTGCGTGCCACAATACTAGGCAAGGTTTTGTAAGCCTGAAAGGCAGGTACAGCTAAGCCATTCAGGCGGTTCTCAATGCGTTCAGCTAAGATGGCATTGAAGGGAGCCGCAATCAAATTCGCAAGTAAGGTAAAGGTATAAAAAATAATAAAAAAGAATAAAACGGCAATCATCGGCCATAATAACCATTCCAGCCAATTCAACCAACTTGGTAGCAATTGAGTCATCCAATAATCAAGCTGAGTCACGGCCAGCCAGGTTGCACCTGAAAAAACAAGCAGATTGACTAACAAAGGAACGACAACAAATGGACGAATACCTTTTTGAGTGATTAGGCCAAAACCTTTGAATATGTAAGTTAAGCCGGCGTAGAAGCCTGAAACTGGGTTATTGTGTTTATTCATTGTGTCCATGTGTTATGTCTGTAAATGCGCGTATAATAGCGCGTCCAACCGCAAGTTGCAGGAAACTATGATTTAACTTAAGGGATATTCATGCGTGTTTTAGGAATAGAAAGCTCTTGTGATGAAACTGGGGTGGCTATTTATGACACCGAACAAGGCTTACTTGCTCATCGACTGTTTAGTCAGATCGCCTTGCATGCTGAATATGGCGGTGTTGTACCGGAGTTGGCTTCGCGTGACCATATTCGGCGAGTGCTGCCGCTAACGCGGGAAGTCTTAGCAGAGGCTGGTTTACAACTGAGTGATTTGGATGGCGTGGCGTATACAGCGGGGCCTGGTTTGATCGGTGCTTTAATGGTTGGTGCTTCAATTGCACGTTCATTAGCTTGGGGATTGGGTATTCCGGCGGTAGGTGTTCACCATATGGAAGGCCATTTGCTCGCCCCTATGCTGGAAAGTAATGCTCCCCGAGCACCCTTTGTAGCTTTATTGGTATCCGGCGGTCATACCATGCTGGTTGATGTGCCGCGCGTGGGTGAATATCACTTATTGGGCGAGAGTGTTGATGACGCTGCTGGTGAAGCTTTTGATAAAACGGCTAAATTATTAGGCTTGGATTATCCCGGTGGCTCTTTGTTGGCAAAATTGGCAGAGCAAGGTGATCCTAATATCTATCAGTTTCCACGTCCCATGCTTGATCGTCCTGGTTGTCATTTTAGCTTTAGTGGTTTGAAAACCTTTACACTCAACACTTGGCAACATTCAAGTCAGACTGAGCAAGATAAAGCAAATATTGCTCGTGCTTTTGAAGAGGCTGTAGTAGATACATTATTTATCAAGTGTCGCCGTGCTTTAGCACAAACTGAGCGTGATACTTTAGTCGTTGCGGGCGGCGTGGGGGCAAACCGTCGTTTGCGTGAGCGTTTACAGACCTTGCAGGCTAAAGTATTTTTTCCGCGTTTGGAGTTTTGCACCGATAATGGAGCCATGATCGCTTATGCAGGCGCGATCCGCCTACTCGCGGGTACTAATGAACCCGCAGCAATCGCACTACGTCCCCGTTGGCCTTTAATGGAATTGGAGGCTATTTAGATAAAATATTCACTAACTCATTGTAAATATAGATAAAATGAACAAAAAAGAAAGAATTAAAAAAAGTAAATTTTTAAGCCTAGTTCTACGGCATCAGCCAGAAACTATCGGTCTAACCTTGGATAAGGCAGGTTGGGTTGATGTCACTTGCCTGTTACAGCAGTTAGACAAATACGGTAGTCATATGAGTTTGGCAGAGTTGGACGAGCTTGTCGAAACGGACAATAAGCAGCGTTATCACTTTAGCGCTGATAAAACCCGTATTCGTGCTAGCCAAGGGCATTCAATCAATATTGATCTGGATTTGAAGCCTAGCGCACCACCCGCCGTGTTATACCATGGAACAGCCAGTCGTTTTATGGCATCCATCCTGCGTGAGGGACTGCTAAGAGGCTCACGTCATCATGTGCATTTGTCTACTGATAAGGAAACGGCCTTAGCAGTAGGTAAACGTCATGGATTGCCGGTGATTTTGCAAATAGCCGCTAAGCGCATGCAGCGCGACGGCTTTTCCTTTTATTGTTCCGATAATGGTGTTTGGTTAGTGGAGCATGTGCCACCCGCTTATTTTGAGCATTGTCTTTAGGATTAAACACTGCTGTAATGAAGCCGCATGATGCTTGGATGGTTTACTTTAGACTTCATTTAATCTAGGCATAAGCATGACTAAGTTGCATGGGTCTGTGCGTGCATCCAGTTGTTTTTCGATCAGCTTATCCCAGCCTAAGCGACAAGCACCACTGGAGCCAGGTAGGCAGAAAAGATAAGTACTGTTGGCTACGCCTGAAATGGCGCGGGATTGCAGCGTGGATGTACCAATTTCTTCATAAGATAGCATGCGAAAGATTTCGCCGAAGCCTTCAATGGTTTTGTCTAATAAAGGATTGATTGCCTCAGGCGTGCCGTCCCGTCCCGTAATACCCGTTCCCCCCGTGGTGACGATGGCATGAACCCGCTCATCCGCTATCCAGCGTGAAACAGTGGCGCGGATAGCATATTTATCATCCGCTACAATGGCTTTTTCGAAGCATTGATGACCTGCTTGAGTCAGGCGTTCAACCAAGACTTTACCGGACGTATCATCCGCTTCAGTGCGTGTATCTGAAATAGTTAAAACAGCAATGGATAAGGGTTTGAAAGCATCAGCCATAGCGCGCTCCTGTATGTAGTATAAACGGTGAGCTAAAGATGTTAATATGATAGAGTTTACTGAGTTTAACGGTTTTATTCTCCGAGAATAATCAAAGGCAAAAGTAAAAGTAGGTAGTCGCCTTTTTTGTCATAGCAAACCCACTCCGTATTTTTTCACACTTGATTACGCAATCATTAACTCACTTGGATGTGGATTTAAATAATGCTGCTGTAAAATATATGGGTTAGGGTGACGGCGAAAATGATGCTTTAATAAAGTAATTGGTACAATTAATGGCACGTAACCGCGCTGGTATTCAGCGATAGTCGCCAATAACTCTTCGCGGTCGTCTTTGTCCAAATCTTTACGCAAATAGCCTAGTAAATGTTGTAAAACATTGGTGTGTTGACCCCGCGAAGCACGCTTACTGAGTAACTGCATCAATAATTGCAAATACTGTTGTCGCAGCATATTTAGATCCGCAGTGCCTGTCTGTGCTACTATTTGCCCTAATTGACGTAGGCCGGTTTGGTCATGTGCCATAATGATATATTTATGGCGAGCATGAAAATCAATGAAAGCTTGAGCGCTAAAACCTGTAAGTAGTAATTGTTTCCAGCGGTGATAAACGTAAACACGCTGAATAAAGTTTTCTCGCAAGACAGGATCACCTAAGCGGCCTTCTTCTTCTAATGGCAAATGAGGGTAATGTTCTTTCAGTGCAGCGGCGAAAATACCAGTACCTATGCGCTCAGCAGGGGCGTGCTTGCCGTGTTCACTATAAACCTTGACCCGCTCCATGCCACAACTGGGTGAATCTTTTTTTAGGATATAAGCGCATAAGTCCTCTGGCAATGTACTTAGCATGCGTTGAGCGATCGTTTGCAATGGCTCGGTTACATCTAGCTCTGGATGCTGTACATGAATAGCGCGTGTTTTACCTTGGAGCTGTTGTAAATGAATAGGGGGACGCGGTATGCCCATACCAGCAGCAGCTTCTGGGCAAAGCGGGAAGAAATCGAAATAAAGTCCAAGTGTATCAGTAATGTAGGCATTGCGTTTATGTCCTGCATCAAAACGCACTCGTTCACCAAGCAAGCAACTGCTGATACCGACTTTAATTTTTTTAACTATTGTTTCATTATGATCCATATTGTTTTTTGGAAGGTTTCGATAGTCTGGAATGGTACGCGCATTTTTCGTTTCCTGCATAGGCTGTGGTTAGTGATGTTATACAGAATTCATTATTTTTACGTAATTCATGTTATGTAAAATAAAAGGGGAGAGGGAGAAATAAACACACAACTAACTATTCCTTCAGAGCTTCTTAAACTGGCCAGTAGTCTTTATCTGTCAGTTCGTCATAAGTCCACGGGCATTCAAGTGGGAAAACTTGCTCAGGCAAGCCGGTTTCATCGGCGGCATCTTCTCGCGCATCTTGGTAGGCTTCTGCCAGTAGGCTAGGCAAGGCGCTTTTTAGGCTAGTGTTGCTCCGAATGATTCGGGGAATTGCTCGACGTTGTTCTTTTATCGTTCTCGCCCAGCTAGCACCTCTGTATTCGCTTTGATGTACCCACTTGAGGAGATGCATCAGCAATAGCGTTAAACGGTTTCTGAGTTGATTACGTTCCGCTCTGCCCATGTCCTCAATCTCCTCGGCAATATGTTCGACATCAATACGGTTAAACTGGCCGTCACGCAACAGTTTGGCCTGTTCACATGTCCAGTGGTAAAAGTCTGTGTCATAAGTTTGTGTCTGCATGTGCTTCACCGTTGTTTGGCTTTACAGAGAGCTTAGCGGTTTATCCGTAAGCGTGCAGCACGCTCAGGGAAATTCGTCTCCAGTACACGCCAACTGTCAGCCGCTAGATCATTTTTACCCAAGGCACTGGCCGCTTTGATTTTGATTTCCAGTGCATCAATCACGGCGGGTGAACCCTGATAGTGTTTAATAGCATACTCAGCACGATTGAATGCAGCCAGCCACGCCTGACGCATCATGTAGTATTTGGCGACATTGACTTCTGATTCAGCTAAAGTATTGCGCAAATATTGAATGCGTAATTGTGCATCACGGGCGTAAGCACTGTCAGGGTAACGATTTACCACCCGTGAAAAGTCATGAAAAGCTTCTTTTTGTCTGACAATGTCCAAGTCGGCAATAGAACGCGGGAAAATACGATCAATAATGCTGCTGCCACGATTAAAATTGACCAAGCCCCGCAGATAAAGTGCATAAGCCATTTTATTACTGCCGGGATTCATGCGAATAAAGCGGTCAATGGTATCCAGGGCAGTGTCCGGCTCATCGTATTTATAATAAGCGTAAGCCGACTCTAATTGTGCTTGCTGGGCATAGTTGCCTAGCGGAAAACGAGCTTCTAGGGTTTCATACAGCTTGATAGCGCGCTCATAGTTAGAGGCATCCAACTCTCGCTTGGCAGTCTGGTACAACGCGTCCGCAGAGAGGTTGGCAGGTGCTTCCTTGGAAGAGCGACCTGAGAAGAAAGAACAGGCACTTAAACTGCCTGCCAGTAAAATAACTGCCAGAATGGGTAATAATTTGCCCAGCTTTGTTGTGTTTATCGACATTTGCTTAATAACACGTATGATGAAATAAGTTTGCGAGTATAGCGTATTTATTGGTTTTAGCATGCCTCAAGATCAGCAAATAATCAGCCCCATTGTGGGGATAGTTCCGCCAGAGCTGAGCCAGCAGCGACTGGATCAAGTCCTTGCGAGTTTATGCCCGCAATACTCTAGAAGCCAGATCCAGAAATGGATCAAGGCAGGCCAAGTGCGCATTGATGGTAAAATACTTAAACCCAAGGAACGCTTAATTGGCGGTGAGGAGATTATTGTGCATGCCACCCTTAATGTGCAAACTCCTTTTACGGCTGAAGCCATAAGCCTGGATATAGTTTATGAAGATGAGCATTTGTTAGTAATCAATAAACCAGCCGGTCTGGTGGTGCATCCAGCAGCAGGAAACTGGTCAGGTACACTGCTCAATGGCTTGTTAAATTATGATGCCTCTTTAGAAACTTTGCCACGTGCTGGTATTGTACACCGTCTAGATAAGGATACGACCGGCTTAATGGTAGTAGCACGCACCTTAGAGGCACATCACCGTCTGGTCGAGCAGTTACAGGCGCGAGACATAAGTCGTGAATATTTAGCCTTGGTGCATAGACCTGTTATTGCTGGCGGGACGATAGCAGCTAATATGGGTCGCCATCCCGTTGATCGTAAGCGTATGGCAGTCACCGAGTCAGGCAAACAAGCCATCACACATTACCGTATTGAAAAACGTTTCCGTCATCATACTTTGCTACGTGTGGCCTTGGAAACCGGACGCACCCATCAAATTCGTGTACATCTGAGTGCCAATCAGATGCCGATTGTGGGTGACAGTGTTTACGGTGGTCGTCCCCGTGTCCCTGCGGGTATCAGTGAAGCATTGCGCAGAGCCTTGTTGAATTTTCCACGTCAGGCATTACATGCGACCCGTTTATCTTTGGAACATCCTAAGGCGGGTGAATGGATGAAATGGGAGACTGATTTGCCTGAAGATATGAGCGTTTTATTGACGCAGTTAAGTCAGGAAGATGAAGCATGAGCATGGATACAGCTTGGATCAGTGCGCTAACAGAAAAAGGCTGGATTTTACCTAATTGGTTTGCACCTGCTTCGGTACGAGCCGTGATGACAACCCGCTTGGGAGGGTTGAGTCAGATGCCATTTGCCAGTTTGAATTTAGGGGATCATGTGAATGATGAGCCGCATGCTGTAGCTCAGAATCGTCAGATTGTCACAGATCACCTGCGTTTACCAAGCGAACCCTTGTGGTTGCAGCAGGTACATGGCACGGTTGTTGCGCCCTTGTCAGGGCAAAGCTGTGTACCACCTCAGGCAGATGCTTCTGTAGCGTTTCACCCGGGGACTGTCTGCGTGGTGATGACGGCTGATTGTTTGCCGGTTTTATTCTGTGATCGTGCTGGAACGCGCGTTGCTGCTGCCCATGCGGGTTGGCGAGGCTTGTGTGATGGTGTCCTAGAAGCGACCGTTCAACGCTTGGACTGTGATCCCGCTGATTTATTGGTCTGGTTGGGGGCAGCGATTGGCCCTGATGCTTTTGAGGTTGGCGAAGAAGTGCGCGAAGCTTTTATAGCAAAAGACGCACGCGCTGCCAAGGCGTTTAAAGCGAACCAACAGACAGGCAAGTGGTTGGCAGATATTTATACGCTGGCAAGACAACGCTTGCAGCTCGCAGGGCTGAAACCAACTTCGATGAGTGGTGGAAATTATTGCACCTTTCAGCAAAGTGACTATTTTTTCTCTTATCGACGTGATGGGCAAACGGGACGAATGGCAAGTTTGATTTATTTGCTTGCATAATATTTTGAATATCTGAAAATAAACACTTTAGGATGGAATTTGACGCCTGTTGGGATATACTTGCGCCCCTAAAATAATGACGCTCGGTAAGACACCACAGTTGGAAGGAGCAGATAGCTATCCCCTAAATGAAGGAGTACGGACTAATGAGCACAGAAGGCGCGTCAGCCTTAAATAATCATTCTTTTTTGGACGGGGAAAACGCGCTTTTCCTTGAACAACTGTATCAACAATACCAAGAAGCGCCGGAGTCACTCAGTCAGGAATGGCGTGACTATTTCAAGGATTTTGATTCGCTGGAAGCACAAGGCGCTTTTGGCAAAGCCAATGGGAATATGATTCGTTCCCACAAAGCGATGTCGGCTAACGATGAGTACGTTCCACAAAGCGTATTGGAACGGCGTAGTTATCAGGTACGGGTGTCGCGGCTGATTAATTCTTATCGCTATCTGGGGCATCTTGCCGCTGATACCAATCCGCTGGGTAATTATAATGATAAATTGGATGTGCCTGAGTTAACGCTGGAGCATCATGGTTTACAAGATACGGATCTTTCCATTGCGTTTGATCCGGGCTCTTTTAATATCAAAGCTAATCCCACATTAGGTAACATTCTCGAAACTTTGAAACAGACCTATACTCGCAGCATTGGCTTCGAGTATATGCACATTATGTCAAATGAGGAAAAGCGCTGGATACAGGAACGTATTGAGCCTGATATGGCGCGGGATTTTTTGACACTCGAACAGCGTAAATTGCTATTAAAGCGATTGACCGCAGCAGAAGGCTTTGAGCAATACTTGCATCGCCGTTTCGTAGGGCAGAAACGTTTTGGTCTGGAAGGTGGAGAAAGTTTAATTCCTTTATTGCATACCATCATTCAAAACGGTGGTGCGAATGGTTTGCAGGAAGCGGTATTAGGGATGGCTCATCGTGGTCGTTTGAATGTACTGATCAATGTGATGTACAAACCTTCCGGGGAGCTGTTTGCCGAGTTTGAAGGCAAGGGTATTAATGAGAATTACACGGGTGATGTTAAGTATCACAAAGGTTATTCCAGCGATGTGATGACATCCTGTGGTTCTGTACATTTGGCCTTGGCCTTTAATCCTTCTCACTTGGAAATTGTGAGTCCGGTGGTAGAAGGCTCAGTGCGTGCGCGTCAGGATCGTTGTGGTGACCGTACAGGCAATCAGGTTATGCCGATTGTTATTCATGGTGATGCAGCCTTTGCAGGTCAGGGCGTTGTCATGGAAACTTTCAATATGGGGCAAACACGTGGTTATCGTACCCGTGGCACTATACACATTGTCATTAATAACCAAATTGGTTTTACGACCAGTACTCAGGCTGACAGTCGTTCTACACATTACCCCACCGATGTTGCCAAGATTATTAATGTACCTATTTTCCATGTGAATGGTGACGATCCAGAAGCGGTTATTTATGTCGCCAAGGTGGCCTTGGAATATCGGAAACGCTTCAATAAAGATGTGGTCATTGATCTGGTTTGTTATCGCCGTTTGGGGCATAACGAAGCTGATGAACCTTCCATGACCCAGCCAGTGATGTATGACATTATCCGTCGTTTGCCTACAACACGTACCCAATATGCGGAAAAGTTGGTGCATGAAGGTGTTGTGATCCAGCAAGACGTGGATGCGATGGTCGCACAATACCGTAGCTTGATGGATGAAGGTGAGTCAGCACGTAATTATGTGCGTGAGATGGCGGATGCTGAAGGTTTACCACCTGAATTGCAAACTCATTGGAAAGCCTTTTTGGATGGTAGATGGCGTGATCCAGCCGATACGACTTATGCGAGTACGGGTATTCAGGCGATTGCGGAAGCTTGGTTAGAAAAGATTCCTGCTGATTTCAATATACATCGCCGCGTCAAAAAAGTGTATGAAGATCGTGCCGCAATGGGACGAGGTGAGAAACCTGCGGATTGGGGCTTTGGCGAAACACTTGCTTATGCCACCTTATTAGAGCAAGGCATTCCTGTACGCCTTTCCGGGCAGGATTGTGGTCGTGGTACATTCTCTCATCG
Source organism: Pseudomonadota bacterium (assembly GCA_002747435.1). Classification (GTDB taxonomy): domain Bacteria; phylum Pseudomonadota; class Gammaproteobacteria; order Thiotrichales; family Thiotrichaceae; genus Thiolinea. Next base: position 59,292 of record PDPH01000049.1, on the reverse strand, counting down.
CCATTCAGTCTTGCATGATCAGAAGGTTCGTGGCCAGCAGTGGATACCGCTGGATCACGTATCTGAGAATCAGGCTGACTTTATGGTAATTGATTCGCTATTGTCTGAAGAGGCCGTGTTAGCGTTTGAATACGGTTATTCCACAGCCGAGCCTGAATCCTTGGTTATTTGGGAAGCACAATTTGGCGACTTCGTGAATGGCGCTCAGGTGGTTATTGACCAGTTTATTAGTTCAGGTGAACAAAAATGGCAGCGTCTATGTGGTTTGGTGATGTTTTTGCCACATGGCTTTGAGGGGCAAGGTCCAGAACACTCTTCGGCTCGTTTGGAACGCTTTACCCAGTTGGCTGCGCAAGAGAATATGCAAATCTGTATTCCAACAACACCGGCGCAAATTTTCCATCTGATTCGGCGGCAAATGCTGCGTAAATACCGCAAGCCACTGATTGTCTTTACACCTAAAAGCCTATTGCGCCATCCATTGGCAGTTAGCCCATTGGAAGCCTTTACAGAAGGCCAGTTTGACGTGGTCATTGATGATGTTGATATTAAAGATCAGCAGGCTAAAGACAAAGTCAAGCGTCTGGTTATGTGTAGTGGCAAGGTTTACTACGATCTGTTAGAAGAAAAGCGTAATCACGCCCTAGAAAACGTAGCGATTGTGCGCCTGGAGCAATTGTATCCTTTTCCAGCGCCTGAGTTAAATGCAGTCGCTGATGCTTATGCTAATTTGGAACAGCTCATTTGGTGTCAGGAAGAGCCAGTTAATCAAGGTGCTTGGTCTAGTATTCGCCATCGCTTTGAGGCTTACAAGCGTTGCGAGATTGTTGGTGTGAGTCGTCCCGCAGCCGCAGCGCCCGCTGTTGGCTCTTTGTATGTCCATCAAATGCAGCAACGTGCATTAGTACAAGAAGCCTTGGGACTGGGTTAAGGTGAAATAGTAAGCTAAGTTTTTCTTTTATCGTGTTTCTATAGCAAAGGCATCTTTCGGGATGCCTTTTGCATGTTATGCTTGGAACTTTGCAATAATGACTGTTATGGGGGTGATACGTGCGTTTGTCGGCTGAAGAGTACCTAGCTTGGAGAAATAAGAGTGTTACCTTGTTAGGCATGTCTGGCGTGGGCAAAACCCATTTGTCCGCCACTTTACGCCAGCATGATTGGTTTCATTACTCAGGCGATTACCGTATAGGTAAGCGTTATCTGGATGAGCCTATTCTTGATTTGATCAAGGAACAGGCTATGAAAGTGCCTTTCTTGAAAGATTTGCTCCGCAAAGACTGGATTTATATTACGAATAATATTCATGTCGATGATCTAGGGCCGGTATTGTCCTTCGTCGGCAAGCTGGGTAATCCCGAATACGGTGGCGTGCCATTGCATGAGTTTATTCACCGCCAAGAAATGTATCGCCAAGCTGAAATCAGCGCAATGTATGATGTGCCTGATTTTATTAAGAAAGCATACCATATTTATGGTTATTCACATTTTGTGAACGATGTGGGGGGTAGTTTGTGTGAGTTGGATGAGCCTGGTGTGATGGATCTATTGGCTGAGCACAGTTTGATTCTGTATATCAAGGTGACTACGGCAGCGGAAGAGCAGAAACTGATTGAACGTGCTAAAAGTGATCCCAAGCCTTTGTATTACCGCACAGCCTTCTTACAGGAGCAATTGGCGATTTATTTGCAGGAAAGCGGCTTGCAATATGCCGCACAAATTGAGCCAGATGAATTTACGCGCTGGATATTTCCACGCTTGTTCCATTCGCGTATTCCACGTTACGAAGCCATTGTACGTGACTACGGCTATACGGTCACTTCTGAGGAAGTTGCTAAAGTTCGCAGCGAAGAGGATTTCAATAGCTTGGTAGCAGCCGCTTTAAAGCGGCAGGCAGGTGAATAGACATGCCATTGGTTGATCATTCCGGTTTGCCGACCTTTCAGCATTTATTGGCTGAAGGGCAGGATATATTGGCGGCGGACTACGCTTCCCATCAAGATATACGCGAGCTGCATATTGGTTTGCTGAATATGATGCCGGATGGTGCGTTGCTGGCCACAGAGCGGCAGTTTTTCCGTTTGGTCGGTATGTCTAACCTGATTGCTCAATTTCATATGCACGTATTTACCTTGGATGGTTTACCACGCAAAGCAGCAGCTCAAGCGCATATTAGCCAGTATTACGAGCACTTTGCGGATATACGTGAGCAAGGTTTGGATGCCCTGATTATTACGGGTGCTGCGCCGGTTCATCCGCATTTGGAGGATGAGCCTTTTTGGAAAGGCTTAATGGAAGTGGTAAGTTGGGCAAAGGAGAATGTCACTTCTACCTTGTGCTCTTGTTTGGCGAGCCACGCCATTATGCAGCATTTATACGGTATCCGCCGCAGACCTTTGGGTTTTAAGCGTTGGGGGGTTTACACGCATGCTTTAACCCTGCCACAACATCCTTTGGTCTATAATCTTAATACGCACTTTGATGTGCCACATTCCCGTTTTAATCAAATTGATCGGGAACAACTAAGTGCACATGACTTACAAGTTCTGGCAGAAAGTGCGGAAGCTGGTGTGCATTTGGCGGTCAGTCCAGATTTATTTCGCTTTATTTTTTTTCAGGGACACCCTGAATATGATGGTGTTAGTTTACTGAAGGAATTCAAGCGTGAGGTCGATGCTTGGTTTGCCGGTCGTCGGCTTGATTATCCGCCTTTTCCAGAAAACTATTTGCGTCCACAGGTAAAGGCTATTCTTAATGAGTATCGTCTACAATTGGAACAAAGTCGTCAGCAGGGCAGTGATTTGCCAAAGTTTCCAGAAGCCTTGTTGCGTCCTTTATTGCCAAATACTTGGCGTGATACCGCCAAGAGTGTTATCAATAACTGGATAGGCAAAGTGTACCAACTCACTCATAGTGAACGTTACTTACCCTTCATGCAGGGTATTGATCCAGAAGACCCATTGGGCATGAGGCATTAGCCAAGGCAGTTCAACATGTTTCGCTTTATCGTATTTATCATTGCATTGACTTCACTGGTTTTCAGTTTGGTGGCCATTATGGATTACTGGAAGTTTGATGAGCAGGCACAGGATATTGCGGCATTAATGAAAACTAATGTAACAACACAGGATTTTGAGCAACGCATTGAGCAAGCGATCCAAAACGATAATCCAGAAGAAGCGCGTATGTATATGGCGCTAGCAGGGCGTTTTGCTTATGCGGTGGACACTGCTGTTTATTTACCCCGCATCGAAGCACTGGAATCGACTTGGAATACGACAGTACGCAATGTAAGCCGTTTTACCAATGGTTTTATTGACGGGCAGGGTGAAGATACTGCTGGTGTTTTGGGGGCGGTGACGGCGGATTTTACCGTTGTCGGTGACGTACGTGATTTGAAAGAGCAATATGATTTGCATGAAGCCGGACAGGAAGTGAATGCGCTCATTGTAGGCTTAGCGGGTGTTGGCGTTGGGCTAACCGCAGCCACCATTATTAGCTCAGGTACTTTAGCACCGGCTAAGGCGGGTTCATCTGCCTTGAAAACGGCTGTCAGAGCAAACAAGGTCACACCTGCTTTTCAGCGTATCTTGCTCAGGCAAAGTGAGGATGTATTTGATTACCAGAAGTTTTTGTTAGCTACTCGTGGGGAGCGCAGTATGAGTGCTTTGCGCCGTGCTGCTAATGATGCGTATAACCCGGCTGCATTTCGTGCCTTGGGCGAGACAACGGAACGTGTTAATAATATTCGCCGTTCTACCTCCTTGGCGGATACAGTTGATTTAATGCGCTATGTAGAAAATACCGACGACTTGCGTCGTTTGGAAAAAGTCAGTGCAGTTTACGGTTCACAAACACGTGGTGTCATGCACTTATTGGGACGCGCTGCTATTGGCACTATGCGTGTTTTGCGCCATACCGTGGAGTTTTTTATGGCGCTTGCGGCGGCAGGTGCGTCTTTATTAGCGACTATACTGACCATAATAGGCGGTGGCCATAAGAAAAAGCGCAAAAAAAAGGGGAAGCGTTTGGCAATAGTTTAAGCATGATGTCATAGGAGATTAACTTGTAAAATTAATTGATTAAAATAAAAAAGCGATTCTAAATAAAAATAAGTGGGAGGAGTTTCCATGCAAATGACTGCCTTTAAAAAGCCTATACATTTATTGTATGTGCCTACTATTTTTTGCAATATGGGGTGTCAGTATTGCTATTTAGGAGAGCTAACCGAAGCCCGACCGGATAATGAGCAAGCCGTTTCTACCTTACAGTTCACGCTGTCTCGCTTACTGGATGCAGGTTATTTACCGTTTAACTTGTCTTTTCACGGTGGCGAAGTCACGACTTTGCCGAGTAAAACCTTACGTAGTTTATTCCAGATTGCTAAAGAGCACTATCAACAATATGGTGAGTCTATTCGCCAGCTTGGTTTTCGACTCAACCCTGTCCATATCAAAACCAATTTGCTGAACTTTGCTAAACACTATGATTTATTTAAGGAATTTGAAGTTTCTATTAGTGGTAGTGTGGATTTGCCTTTGCACTTACACGATAAATACCGTGTTGATAAAAAGGATGGCAGTACCTTGGAGCGTATAGAAAATAGCTTGCGCTTATTGGCTAATTATCCTCACCGTAAAAAATTGTCTTGTGTGATCACCCAAGCGCATTTAGATCAGGTTGATGCCTTTATTGAAGCTATTAATTATATTCATTATGACATCGGGCTAGATATGACTCGATTTAATATTATGTTTAGCTTCGATTCTGAACAGAATGCTCAAAAATACAAGGAGCGTCATTCTGGTTTAACAATGCTTAATTCACAAGGGCAAATAAAATTATATCAGAAATTGAAAAAAGCTTTTGTAGGTACAGCGCTAGAAGCAGGATTTAGACAAGAATGGTTTTGTGAGTTTACACCTGATTACTGTTGTTCGGCGGTTAATTGTGGCAATAAGTTCTTTCTATTGCAGTATGATGGCTCAGTTTATTCTTGCCCACGTGGACAATCTTCTGAACAGTACTATTATGGCAATATTTTCAAGGATAGTATTGATAGTATTATTAATAATGCTTGGCAGGTAATTGAGCGTAATGAAAATAAAATGGACTTGTCACATGATTGCTTGCAGTGTGAGTATATTCACTATTGTCATGCAGGTTGCACTTTTGTGCGTACTGAGACAGGCTTGAAAAAAAGCTATACTTGCGACCTGCAAAAGCTAATGTATAGTGAAGATCCTGAGCGTTACCCACCGATGCCGCGCCAGCAAATCAAGGATTACAGTCGGCGCATATTATTTCGTAATAATATTCATAAAATTACTCAAACTGAGGCACGTAAACCTGCTTATATTACACCTGAGCTAAGCAGTGAAGAGAATAGCCTTAGTCAGCTCATTGCTAAAGATAAAGTTCTAGCGGAGCTTTTTGGTAATAACTTATTTTTTCTTGAAGTGAATGGTGAGCAATACGCACTAGAGTCGCCTATACTAAAGAATACGCATGATTTAGAATTTTTAAATTCACGTAGTCAATTAATACTCGGCGTACATCAAGATGCTTTTAGCATAGCAACCGATGAATCAACTAATAACTATGTGTTATTAATGATGCTACGCGATACACCAGTCACTTACGGTGATGAGGGTCGCAGTAAGCAAGAGCATATTTTTGATTATGCTTTGTATAGTCAGTCATTGATGGCGGTATCCGATAAACAAGGTGACTATTATTTATATGATTTGTCTATAGTATTAAAAAGTCATGCTGTTTTTTATAAAGATGGCATAAGAAATAATTTATTTGTAACGACTAAGGCATTAAGAGAATATCATTATAATAAACATAGGAAAAATGCTTTTTATCATATACAGGCAATTAACTTGCCTTTCCCTAATTTGGAATTTTATTGGAAGGAGTTTTAATTATGCAAAATCAAACTGTTTCAATAGAAAAAATTGATTTTTTTCTTGATCATATTGCTTGTCGAAATGATCGTGAGTACTTACATAAGAATATTTATCGTTTTTTAAGTGCAGGTACAGAAGATCGTCATATTCTTTACCGCAATAATACACTTTACTATATCCAAAATGATAAAGCTAAGCCAGAAGTAGAATCCATTAAAAGTCATTACGCAGGTGATGAATTTATTCGTTTTAACGGTCGAAAGATTACACGTATCAATCCAGAGTACTATTTGGGTTCAGCTCAAAAGCCAAGTGCATTTATGTCGGGCATTGGTTCAGCTTGGGCACATGAATGGAGTAGCAATAATAACAACAACAATAATAATAATAACAACAATAACGGAAACAATAATGGCTAAGGCTTGGATTTTTAATAGCATAGTCACTGTTGCTATTTTTATAGCTTATAGCCATGTAAATTATTTTATTCTAGCCTTATTGTTGATAATGAGTCTATTTGCTGTTTGGCAAGCATTTAAATATATGCGTCATAAAAAACAGGCTGTCGAATTGATAAATTACATGCAGCAAGCGCCTATCACGTCACCGGATATGTATGATTGCTATGTTCGTATGGAAGGAGAGTTATTAAGCGTCAATACATTATCAACACCTTATTCACAACAGACTTGTAGTCTATTTGTCAGTAAAGTTTTGGGTATTTGGGAAAGCAAACGTAAAAAGCCTAGCAAGGGTTATGAAACTGTTAAGAGCAAACTCCAGCAGCAAATTTCGGAAGAAACAGTATGGCTCAAAAATAATGAAGTCACGGTAAAGCTGAATATGCCTGACTTTTTAGAAACTGCATATTATTATCAGTTACATAATTATACAGAAAAAAGCATTAGCAATCCTTTGCAACAGCCTATCCCAAGGGAACAAAGGAAATATAAGCACTTTCAGATTATAGAACAGTGGGCAAAAGAACATGATAAGCTGACTGCTTTTGGTAAATTGGTTCGTCGTGGTGATGAACTGGAGTTGGTAGCAACCCATTCTGAAAATCATCCTACTGTACTTATGTTAGGTAGTGCAAAGATGGTGTATAACTTTTTAGAAAAAACAATTGATAAAAAATACCCCTTGACAAGGTACTTTGGGATGACAGTAGCTTGGAGTTTCAGTTTGGTCATTGTAATACTTTTCTTATGGGTTAAGTGAGTTTAATAGCAGCGTCATAATTTTGGTCGTAATTTACAGTGTTTTCTCATCGAAAAATGATCCTGAAGCTGGTGTAATTTTCCATCAGCTTTAAGTCTGTTTTTTCAGTCGTATAGCGTCGTTTAAATCCATTCTTCCGAGTCGGATGCCAGTGAATGTGCCCTGTTTGACGATGCTGGGCAATCAACCGCTTGAGTTGAGGGCGGGAATAGTCGCAGACTCGTTCCATAAACAGCAGAAGTTGGCCTTTCTCCCTGCGAGGACGCGGGTGGTAACGCCATTGAAACAGCGTTTTTTCCAACTAGCGATAACGATCAACTTTGTCGGCCAATGCGGAAAAGGCAACAGGCCGTGTACCCGATAAGAAGGCATCAATGGCCTCCAGAGTGGTCAGTTCGTTCACATTCATGATCACGTTTATCCTGAGATCATGAACAGAGGATTGAATTTGTCAGGCTCAATTCATGTGAGAATTACACGCTGAATTCAAGATCATTTCATATGAGAGAAATCTAAGCGTATTATAACATCTGATTTTTCGCTATTATGCCATGCTTTTGCTAGAAGCAAACACCCAACACGGACTCGTGCAATCATGCAAAAATTCATTATCGAAGGCGGTACAGCGCTAGATGGCGATGTCGTTATTTCAGGTGCTAAGAATGCCGTCTTGCCCTTGCAGGCTGCGACACTGCTGGCTGATTCCCCTATGATCATTCGCAATGTGCCACGTCTAAAAGATGTCAGTACCCTAGCGGCTGTGATTGAGGGTATGGGGGTTAAAGTCAGCTTTGATGCGGAACATCATATTCATGTCGATACCTGTAGTATTGCGCATTTTAATGCGCCTTATGAGCTGGTGCGCACCATGCGCGCTTCTATTTTGGTGCTCGGGCCTTTGTTGGCACGGTTTGGGGAAGCGCGTGTTTCCTTGCCTGGTGGTTGTGCCATAGGGCCGCGTCCGGTCAATCTGCATATTACTGGCTTGGAAGCTATGGGGGCTAGTATTACAGTGGAAGAAGGCTACATCCATGCACGTGCTAAACGCCTCAAAGGAGCACGTATTGTTATGGATATGGTCAGTGTCACTGGAACGGAAAATTTGCTTATGGCCGCGACCTTGGCAGCAGGGCAAACCGTGCTTGAAAATGCGGCACGTGAGCCTGAAGTGACCGATTTGGCTAATTGTTTGGTGCAAATGGGGGCACAAATCGAAGGTATCGGCACGGATTGTTTGGTGATTGATGGCGTTGAGCGTCTGCAAGGCATTGACTATACGGTGCTGCCAGATCGCATTGAGACAGGTACTTTTTTGGCAGCGGGCGCTATTTCGGGTGGTCGAGTGCGGGCATGTAAAGCAGCTCCGGCTACCTTGGATGCTGTATTGCACAAGTTTCGGGAAGCTGGTGCTTTAGTCGAAACGGGCGAAGACTGGATAGAGCTGGATATGCGTGGTCGCACGCTAAGGGCAGTGGATATTCGTACTGATCCTTACCCGGCTTTTCCTACCGATATGCAGGCACAATTCATGGCACTCAATGCTTGTTCGCAAGGGATAGGTGTGATTGTGGAAACCATTTTTGAAAACCGCATGATGCACGTTGCTGAATTGAAACGCTTGGGCGCGAATATTCGTCTGGAAGGCAATACAGCCATAGTCGCTGGTATGCCCTATTTGAAAGGTGCGCCGGTTATGGCAACGGATTTGCGTGCTTCAGCTTGTTTGATTTTGGCAGGCTTGGGGGCTCAAGGTAAAACAACGCTTGACCGTATTTATCATACCGACCGTGGCTACGAGTGCATTGAGAAGAAATTATCCGCGTTAGGCGCAAAGATTGAGCGGGTTTAGGAAAGCAGGTAGTTTGTGATGAAAAAGACCATTACGCTGGCCTTATCCAAGGGGCGTATTTTCAAGGATACCTTGCCCTTATTAGATGCTGTTGGAATTAGGCCGACAGATGATCCAGAAACTAGCCGCAAGCTGATTCTGGATACCAATCGGGATGAAGTTAAGATCGTCATTGTACGTGCGACCGATGTACCTACTTATGTGCAATACGGTGCGGCTGATTTAGGGGTTGCAGGTAAGGATGTGCTCATGGAGCATGGTGGCGCCGGTCTTTATGAAATGCTTGATTTGAAAATCGCTAATTGCAAGCTCATGGTGGCAGGTGTTCCAAATAAGCCATTACCGCAGAATAAGCTTAAGGTAGCCACTAAATTTGTGTATTGCGCCCAGCGTTATTTTGCAGCCCAAGGACGACAGGTGGATATTATCAAGCTCTATGGTTCAATGGAGCTCGCGCCTTTAGTGGGTTTGGCGGATTGTATTGTGGATGTGGTGGATACCGGCAGTACCTTGCGTGCCAATGGTTTGGAACCGTTGGAACATATGGCTGACATTAGTGCTAGATTAATTGTCAACAAGGCTTCCATGAAGCTCAAGCACGATGCCATTCAGGACTTACTAACACAAATACAGACAGCGGTTAAACAGTTAGCAGCAGGCTGATAGACCATGCTAAGAGATAGGACAGACAGGACGGACGATTCATGAAGTTTGAAACTGACGATTTGAGAATAGCAGGCATGCACGAGTTAGTTTCTCCGGTCGAGTTATTGACAGAATTCGCCGTGAGTGAGCAGGCTAGTGAAACCGTTAAAACAGCTCGAGATGCTGCCAGCCATATTATTCATGGTGGTGATGACCGCTTATTAGTAGTGGTAGGGCCGTGTTCCATTCATGATGTGGAGGCAGCGCTGGATTATGCTGCTCGACTCAAGCTGCTACGTGAGGCGCTGGCAGATGATTTGCACATTATTATGCGTGTCTATTTTGAAAAGCCGCGCACCAGTATTGGTTGGAAAGGGCTCATTAATGATCCTGATTTAAATAATAGCTTTCACATCAATAAAGGCTTACGGACTGCACGCCAATTATTATTGAATTTGGCCGAGCAGGGTGTGCCAGCAGGCACGGAGTTTCTGGATTTGATTAGCCCGCAATATATGGCAGATTTGGTCAGTTGGGGTGCAATTGGTGCGCGTACTACTGAAAGTCAAGGGCATCGTGAGCTATCTTCAGGCTTGTCCTGCCCGATTGGTTTTAAAAATGGCACGTATGGCAATGTTAATATTGCTATTAATGCCATTGCGGCGGCTTTGCGCCCACATCATTTTTTATCAGTAACTAAACAGGGACATACCGCTATTTTTTCCACCAGTGGCAATAGTGATTGCCATGTGATTTTGCGTGGAGGTAAAGAACCGAATTATGATGCAGGTAGTGTGGCTGCCGCAGTGCTCGAATTGGAAAAGGAAGGTTTGCCACCTTATTTGATGGTTGATTTTAGTCACGCCAATAGCCACAAGGATTATAAGCGCCAACAGGCAGTGGCGGATTCAGTATGTGGGCAGTTAAGTGCCGGTAGTCGTGCTATTTGTGGTGTTATGATTGAAAGCCATTTGGTGGAAGGCAGTCAGAAGGCTGATGGCAAGCAGCGTGAAGCATTGGTCTATGGGCAAAGCATTACCGATGCCTGTATTGGCTGGGAACAGACTGAGCGCATGTTACAGCAATTGGCTGAAGCGGTACGGCAGCGTCGTCAACGAGTAGCTAAAGCAGCAGCTTGATTAAAGTTAGTAAAGGTCGGTCGTTGCCAGAGAGCGAGGTAAGCTTATGAGTGAGGCAAGCATGAATATCAGACGGTTGGAAAGTCACACTGCCGATTTTTGGCAAGAGCTGGACGGCTTGCTGGCTTGGGAAAATGTCTCGGATGAGGCAGTTTTTAATACGGTGAATCGTATTTTAAAAGACGTTCGCCAAAGCGGCGATAGCGCTGTGGTGGAATATACCCATCGTTTTGATCGTATGAATGCAGCAAGCATGCAGGATTTGGAGATTCCGCTGGAGCGTTTGCAACAGGCATTAAATACGATTCCCGCCGAGCAGCGCCAAGCGCTGGAACAGGCTGCTGAACGTATTCGCCGATATGCCACGCATCAGAAGATGGACTCATGGTCTTATACCGAAGCCGATGGTACTTTACTGGGTCAACAGGTAACGCCGCTGGATCGAGTGGGTTTGTATGTGCCCGGCGGCAAAGCCGCTTATCCTTCTTCTGTATTGATGAATGCTATTCCAGCTAAGGTGGCTGGCGTACCTGAATTGATTATGGTTGTACCTACACCGCAAGGTGAATTCAATGAACTGGTTTTAGCTGCGGCTGCAATTGCGGGTGTGGATCGGGTTTTTTCGATTGGTGGTGCGCAAGCGGTGGCTGCCTTGGCTTATGGCACAGAAACAGTACCTCCAGTGGACAAGATTGTCGGACCTGGAAATATTTATGTCGCTACGGCCAAGCGTATGGTCTATGGTACAGTCGGGATTGATATGATTGCCGGGCCTTCCGAGATTTTGGTCGTATGTGATGGCAATACGAATCCTGACTGGATAGCGATGGATTTGTTCTCCCAGGCTGAGCATGATGAAGATGCCCAAGCAATTTTGCTGTCGCCGGATGCTGCTTTTATCGACAAGGTCTATGACAGTATGCAGCGTTTGCTAAAAGCGATGCCACGCCAGCATATTATTAGCAGCTCACTACAAGCGCGTGGTGTCTTGATTCATGTAGTAAACATGGAAGAAGCCATAAAGGTGGCTAATTATATCGCGCCTGAGCATTTAGAGCTTTCTATAGCTGAGCCGGAAAAATGGCTGAAACATATTCGCCATGCCGGAGCGATTTTTATGGGACGTTATACGGCTGAAGCACTCGGGGATTATTGTGCCGGACCGAATCATGTTTTGCCCACCTCGCGCACGGCACGTTTTTCTAGTCCATTGGGGGTGTATGATTTTCAGAAGCGCTCCTCCCTGATAAATTGTTCTGCTAGAGGCGCTGCTGCATTAGGTAAAATAGCCTCTGTGCTGGGACGTGGTGAAGGCTTGGTCGCACACGCTTGTTCGGCTGAATACCGTATTGATGGTATTGATAACTCACATTAACTGGCTTGGGGCTTGGGCTTGAGGGAATTAAACGCATGAATCCTGACTTTCTCGACTTTGAACAACCGATTGCCGAATTACAGGCAAAGATTGAGGAGCTGCGGTTTGTTGATGATACTGAGATTAATCTCAGTGAAGAAATCAATAAACTGGAAGAGAAAGCCCGTACCTTGACTCGTTCTATTTTTTCCAAATTAACCCCGCGACAAATTTCTCAATTGGCGCGCCATCCACGCCGTCCTTATACCTTTGATCTTATCAAGCATTTGTGCACTGATTTTGAAGAACTGCATGGTGATCGCGCTTATGCTGATGATAAGGCCATTGTCGGTGGTATGGCACGTTTTCGAGGGCAGTCAGTGATACTGATTGGTCATCAAAAAGGGCGTAATACAGCAGAAAATATTAAACGTAATTTTGGTATGCCCCGTCCAGAAGGGTATCGCAAAGCTTTACGGCTAATGCGTATGGCGGAAAAGTTTCGTATTCCTGTTATTACCTTTATTGACACTCCGGGTGCTTATCCGGGAGTAGGCGCTGAGGAGCGTGGCCAGAGCGAAGCGATTGCCCGTAATTTGTTTGAAATGGCGCGCTTGCGAACGCAAATTATTGCTACGGTTGTGGGTGAAGGTGGCTCGGGTGGCGCACTGGCTATTGGTGTGGCGGATCGAGTAATGATGCTGCAATATGCAACTTACTCTGTTATTTCGCCAGAGGGTTGTGCCTCTATTTTGTGGAAAAGTGCCGAAAAAGCAGGTGAAGCGGCTGATGCCATGGGTATTATTGCTGAGCGCTTAAAATCATTGAACTTGATTGATCAGATTATTCCTGAGCCGTTGGGTGGTGCGCACCGTGATATAGCTGCAACGGCACAAACCTTGGGGGATGCGCTGGATGACAATTTGCGCGAGTTAAAAGCTTTAAGCATAGATCAGCTACTGGAAAAGCGTTATGAGCGTACCATGAGCTTTGGGCAGTTTGATGTGGCTTAATATTGGTACATGCGACCCCTGAGCGACCCTTGAGATGACTAATACGGTACTGTCCCGTCTGGCAGCTTTTTTTGAGCATTACCCCGCTTCGACTTATTGGTTGGCTTATAGCGGCGGCTTGGATTCCCATGTTTTGCTGCACGCCTGTGCTCAGCTAAAAAAGCAACAAGCGGCTTTAGCTATTCAAGCCATTCATATTGATCATGGTTTGCAAGCTGCTTCAGCCGCTTGGGCTTCCCATTGTGCGGCAATTTGTCAAGCCTTGCAGCTTCCTTTGCAAACCATAGTATTGAATTTGCAGATTCAGAGCGGCGACAGTCTGGAAGCTGTGGCAAGACAAGCGCGTTATCAGGCATTTCAGCAATGGGTGCAAGCAGGAGATTACCTATTAACCGCCCACCATCAAGATGATCAAGCCGAAACCTTGCTATTAAATCTATTGCGTGGTGCTGGTGTACAAGGTTTGGCAGCTATGCCGGAAACACGGCTGCTGGGGAAAAGACTAGAGCAAGGCTATCTGGGACGGCCGCTGTTAGCTTTGTCGCGGCAGGATTTGGAAGCCTATGCGCGCTATTGGCAGTTGGACTATATTGACGACCCTAGTAACACTAATACAGCGTTTGACCGCAATTATTTACGTCATACGGTTTTACCCTTGCTGGCGCAGCGCTGGCCTGCAACAAAGCGTACTTTGGCACGAGCGGCACAATGGCAGGCAGAAAGTCGGGATGTGCTGGCCAGTTTATTGACTGAACAATTACAAAGTATGGCAGGTAGTCAAGCTGCTACTTTATCGGTCAAAGCCCTATTAAGTCACACAGCTGCGATGCAGAAAGCTTTACTGCGACAGTGGTTGCACTATTTAGGTTTTTCCATGCCGACGGCTAAAAAATTACAGCATGTTTTGCAGGATGTTTTGCAGGCAAAAGTCGATGCGAATCCCTTGGTCAGCTGGGCAGATTGTGAAATACGGCGCTATCGGGATGATGTGTATGCGTTAAAGCCCTTGCAGGATTTTGATGCTGGCCAGACTATTGCTTGGGAAGATACACGGCGGCCTTTATGGATAGCGTCTTTGCAATTGGAGCTAGCAGTTGAAGTATTAGATGTTTTGCGTGAACGATTGCAAGCTGAGCCGATGCACATTCAGGTGCGTTTTCGGCGGGGTGGGGAAAAAATACACCGCAGAGGCCAGCATAGTCTTGAATTGAAACAGCTCATGCAAACGGCTGGTATTCCGCCTTGGCAACGCGCCCGTTTGCCCTTGGTTTATTGGGGGAAGCAATTGATTGCTGTTCCGGGCTTGATGAGTTTACAGGCTAAGGAAATTAATTGGGATCTGGTCTAGGCACTGGGTGTTTTTAGGCTACTTTCTGCTTCCCTACATAGGTTCACAATGTTATAACCGTCCTTTATCCCCAAAGAGAATCCTCTGTGGAATTTTTGCACACAGGTGTCGGTAGAAAATCAATGAATTTGGCTGAGCAAAGTCCACCTCGTCTGGCGTTACGAGGTATTAACAAGTTTTACCCGGGTATTATTGCCAATCAGAATGTCCATCTGACAGTGATGCCGGGTGAAATCCATGCCGTGCTGGGTGAAAACGGTGCGGGTAAAAGTACCTTAATGAAAATTATTTACGGTGTCGTCAAGCCTGATGAGGGTGACATAATCTGGAATGGTCAGCCGCTATCAATCCAGAATCCCGCCCAAGCACGCAAGTTGGGAATTGGCATGGTGTTTCAGCATTTTTCCCTCTTTGAAACACTCAGTGTTGCAGAGAATATTGCATTGGCTCTACCAGGCAAGCAGGATAAACGTGCTTTGGCTAAGCGTATTGCGGATGTTTCTGCGCACTATGGTTTGCCACTGCAAGCAGATCGACTGGTGCATAGCTTGTCAGTAGGGGAAAGACAGCGGGTAGAAATTGTACGTTGTTTATTACAGCAACCTCGTTTGTTGATTATGGATGAGCCAACCTCTGTTTTAACGCCGCAAGCGGTGCGCAAACTATTTACAACCTTGCGGCAATTGGCAGATGAAGGGTGCAGTATTTTATATGTCAGTCACAAACTGGATGAAATCCGTGAGTTGTGCCATAAGGCAACGGTTTTACGGGGTGGACAGGTCACCGGTACAATCGATCCTCGTCAGGAAAGTAATCGTAGTTTGGCCGAAATGATGATTGGCGCAACTTTGCCTCAGATTGAACAAGGTGCTAGAGCTGTTGAAGGGGCGCTTATGTTGGAGGTTCAGGCGCTTATGTACAAGGCCAGTACGCCTTTTGGTATTGATCTGTACGATATTCATTTGAGCGTAGCCGCTGGTGAGATTTTGGGGATTGCGGGCATTTCGGGAAATGGTCAGCAGGAATTATTGCAGGTGTTGAGTGGTGAACAAACTTTGGCACAATCAGAGGCCATCCGTTTACAAGGACAAGCTGTAGGGCATTTAAATGCTGAAGGCCGTCGACAATTAGGTTTGCGTTTTGTACCCGAGGATCGTTTAGGAAGAGGGGCTGTCTCTGTTATGTCTTTGTCCCTGAATGCTTTATTGACCGGGTATGATGCAGGGCTTAGCCAGCGCCATTTTATTCGTTATAGCAAGATGCGTGATTTTTCCCGCGCTTGTATTGAGCGGTTTAAGGTGAAATGTACAGGTTCAGAAGCCGAGGCGCGTAGCCTGTCTGGCGGGAATGTGCAGAAATATATTGTGGGACGTGAGCTTATGTTCAAGCCGCAAGTGCTAATAGTGGCTCAGCCGACGTGGGGCGTGGATGTGGGAGCGGCTAGTTTTATTCGTCAGGCTCTGCTCGATTTGCGTGCTGAAGGTGTTGCCATTTTGGTGATTTCTGAAGATCTGGATGAGTTATTTGAAATTTGTGATCGCATTGCTGTGATGAATCAAGGGCATTTATCGGCAAGTCAGCCTGTTTGGGAAACTAGCCGTGAGGCTATCGGCTTGTTGATGGGGGCTGGTCAACAGCAGGAGGCTGTTGCATGATTCGTTTGGAAGCGCGTGCGCAACCTGCAAAACACATGGTCTATCTGTCGCCTTTGTTGGCTTTATCTTTAATGCTGTTATTTGGCTTGCTTGTATTTTCAGTATTGGGTAAAGACCCGCTACAAGCTTTTCAAGCTTTTTTTATTGCGCCGCTGGATGATTGGTATGGTTGGGGGGAGTTGTTGATTAAAGCTTCACCTTTAGCACTCATCGCTTTAGGTTTGTCTGTGGGGTTTCGTGCCAATATTTGGAATATTGGGGCGGAGGGGCAGTTAACCTTGGGGGCGATTGCGGCGGGTGGCGTGGCTTTATGGCTGCATGATAGTGAGAGTGTATGGGTCTTGCCTTTAATGTTTGTCGCAGGCGCTTTGGGGGGTATGGCTTGGGCGACTATTCCTGCGGTATTAAAAAATCGCTTTAATGCCAGTGAAATTTTAGTGAGTTTAATGCTGGTTTATGTGGCGACTTTATTATTAAGTTGGCTGATTCACGGCCCTTGGCGTGATCCCGATGGTTATGGTTTTCCGCAGTCTTTATTGTTTAGTGAAGCGGCCACATTGCCGATCTTATTGTCAGGCACACGTATTCATGCCGGTGTGCTGTTGACCGTAGTGGCGCTGGGACTGAGTTATATTTTTTTCCGTTGGTCAGTGTTGGCTTTTCAGATGCGTGTTGTTGGGCTTGCTCCGCGTGCCGCAGCTTATGCGGGTTTTAATGAAAAGCGCATGGTTTGGGTTGGACTGCTTGCTGGCGGCGCGACGGCAGGTTTGGCGGGTACGATTGAGATTGCTGGGCCTATTGGTCAATTACTGATTCCTTTGTCGCCAGGTTATGGTTTTGCGGCTATTATTGTGGCTTTTGTTGGGCGCTTACATCCCGTCGGTATTTTACTGGCCAGTCTGTTAATGGCTTTGTTATATCTGGGGGGAGAGTCGGCACAAATGCAATTAGCTTTACCCTCTTCAGTGAGTGGCGTATTCCAAGGGGTATTATTATTTTTCTTGCTAGCCACGGATGTTCTGATTAATTTTCGCCTGCGTTGGGTGAAGGAGGGTAGGGCATGAGCAGTGATACTTTACTATTGATGATTGCTGCGACCGTAACGGCCAGTGTCCCACTGATTTTTGCCGCATTAGGTGAGTTGGTCGTGGAAAAGTCCGGTGTCCTGAATCTAGGTGTGGAAGGCATGATGAGCGTCGGGGCTGTGGTAGCGTTTATGGTGGCGGCTGAGAGTGGCAGTTTAGGGTTGGCTGCTTTAGCAGGTGCTTTAGCCAGTGCTTTAATCGCATTGATTTTTGCATTCATTACCTTGACGTTAATGGCTAATCAAGTGGCGGCAGGTTTGGCTTTGACACTCTTTGGTGTGGGTTTGAGTGCTTTCATTGGGCAGGAATACAGCAGTGTTGCATTGCATGGTTTGCAGGCTTTAAGTATTCCTCTACTGAGTGAATTGCCGCTAGTGGGTAAACTATTCTTTGCTTATGATGTGATGGTTTATGCCGCTTTTGCCTTGTTTATTGGGGTGAGTTGGTTTCTGTATCACTCGCATAGCGGCTTGGTATTGCGCGCTATTGGTGAGTCGCCTGCTTCAGCCCATGCGTTGGGGTATTCGGTGACGGGTATCCGTTATCTGGCGGTTTTGTTTGGGGGTGCGATGGCTGGATTAGGTGGCGCGTATTTGTCGATTGCCTATACACCCTTGTGGGCAGAAGGCATGACAGCAGGACGTGGCTGGATTGCGCTGGCGCTGGTGGTGTTTGCCACTTGGCGTCCAAACAGGGTTGTATGGGGAGCCTTACTGTTCGGTGGTGTGACGATTGCTCAATTTCATGTACAAGGCAGTGGTATTGCTTGGCCCTCACAGTTTTTATCCATGTTGCCTTATTTAGCAACGATTATTGTGTTGGTCATCATTTCACGCAATGTCAATCTAATTCGTTTAAACGCGCCAGCCTCGCTGGGGCAAGTTTATCATCGTGATACGCATTAATTAATCGCGTTTTTTGCAAGTTTTTTACAGGAGAGTGTCATTTATGTCTCGCAATTTGATTCATGTTTGCCAACGATGGAGTCGGGTATTGTTGGCCGTTGTCGCCTTGGCTTGGGGAGCGCAGGCGCAGGCTGATGAGCCACTGAAAATTGGTTTTGTTTATGTTAGTCCGGTAAGTGATGCGGGTTGGACTCATCAGCATGATTTAGGGCGACAGCATCTGGAAGCTGTTTTTGGTGACAAAGTAGCGGTTAAATACCTAGATAGTGTGTCTGAAGGAGCCGAAGCCGAGCGTGTTATTCGTGAGTTGGCCGCCGATGGCCATCAGTTAGTGTTCAGCACCTCTTTTGGTTTTATGAATCCAACTTTGAAAGTAGCGCGCAGCTTTCCGAATGTGAAATTTAATCATGCAACAGGTTATAAAACGGCTAAAAACGTTGGTATTTATAATGCGCGTTTTTATGAAGGGCGTTATTTAGCTGGTATCGTCGCGGGTAGCATGACTGAAAGTAATACCTTAGGTTATGTGGCTGCTTTCCCGATTCCTGAAGTGCTGATGGGAATTAATGCTTTTGTGCGTGGGGCGCAGTCTGTCAATCCTGATGTGCAGCTTAAGGTTATTTGGGTAAACGCTTGGTTTGATCCAGGTCGTGAACGTGAAGCGGCTGATGTTTTAATGGATCAAGGCGCTGATATTGTGACACATCATACCGATTCTACAGCGGTGATTGTGGCTGCTGAGGAGAAGGGTAAATACGCGATAGCTTATCATTCAGATATGTCCAACTATGGTTCGAATGCTCATTTAACAGCGGTGACTCACCGTTGGGATGATTTTTATGAAAATCAGGTGCAACAAGTCATGGATGACGATTGGAAGCCCGGTCAACTATGGGGTGGTATTAAAGACAATATGATTGATTTAGCACCTTTCAATGCAGTGGTACCCGATACAGTCATTGAACGGGTCAATACTGCTAAAAAAGCGATTGCAGCCGGAGAATTACATCCTTTTGCGGGACCAGTGCTGGATCAAGAAGGTGTGGAACGTGTCGCTGAAGGTGCTGTGATGAGTGATGAAGATTTGCTAAAGATGGATTATTACGTCAAAGGCGTTCAGGGGAAACTACCGAATTGAAGTGACTATATGGTGCAAAATTTGCTGACAGGCTTTATCCATGAAAAGTGGATAAAGCAGTCGGGCAGTATTTACTACCAGTAATTTATTGACTCTCCTCATCTAAAAAGACTACACTGAAAAGTATATATTATTACTTTACAAGAGGGGTATATGGATACAGCAAAATTATTTATCAATGGAAAAAGTCAAGCTGTTCGACTCCCTAAACCTTATAGGTTCGAAGGAAATGAAGTGTATGTAAAGAAAGTTCCTGAAGGCGTGTTGCTTTTGCCTAAAGATTCAAGTATTTGGGAAGTATGGGAAAGAAACTTAGCAAAATACAAGACGCCTTTCATGACCGAACGAAATCAACCTATTCAACCGCAAGAGCGTGAAGCATTAAAAGATGTATTTGATTGATACAAATATCTGCATATACATAATGAATAACCATCCACAAGAAGTTATTCAAAAATGTAAAACTACTGGGGTTGGAAACGTTTACATTTCTTCTATTACAACATCTGAACTATGTTACGGAGTTAGAAAAAGTCAGAAAGTAAATGAAAATATGAGAAGACTTGAGGAATTTCTCAAACCATTTACAATAATTCCGTACAATGAAAATGCGTCTTTATGTTATGGGCAAATTCGCGCAGACCTCGAAAAAAGAGGTAATATAATTGGAGCACTTGACATGCTTATTGCTGCTCATGCTGTGAGTGAGAACCTAATTCTGGTTACCAATAATACGAAAGAATTTAACAGAATAGCATCATTAAAAATTGAAAATTGGGTAACAGAGCAATAGTAAAAATATATAACCCTGTCGCTTCACTGGACTTATTTCACCCGCCGGTGAACTCACCGTTGGGCTACGTCAGCAAAAAACCTGTTTAACTTTATACGTTTTGCTTAAGCAACGGTTTGTTCTTGGATGTCAATGTGTATTACAGAACGTTTTAGTGCCACAGCAACAACCTTAGCGAAATGTTGCGCCCACTCATCATGCGCTTTAAAGCGTTCTTCACCGCCGTATTTGGCAACATTTAGAACCATATCAAGCAACAGGATTTTGCCGACTGGATTGCTAGGGACGCACTCTAGTTCTTCAAATTCATTCGCTAACCAATCTCGTGCGTCGGCTTTGCTAATGTCTTGTATATCTTGTTCGTGAACTGCAAAACTGTACTCACGATTTGCCCCGAAACTAATCATAACCGTACTGCTCATACTGATACCTATCTGAAATTGCTATCGAACAAGTACTAAGTTTAATGCAAATAAGCTGAGTTGAGGAGGTTTGATGTGAAGTAATATGAGTCGAGCTGCCATAAGATATATAGCATAGACCTTATAAGTGCCAGTTCTCCACCTCACTTTTTTAAAGCATTGAGGTGGAGTAGTGTACATGCCACAGATTGTCAGTGACTTTGATTTAAGTCTGCTCAGTTTGCTCAAGTGTCTGTTTTTTCTTGCCAAAGAAAAATTGCAGCACATACGCCCACATGGTCAGGCCAATACCGCCATAAATACCAATCAATGCTAGGGTAATAATGTCAATGGGACCTCCCATGGAACTGAGTCCCGAACTGGTGACAAATAAGACGATGGCAATTGCGAGCACAGCGCCAATAGGTCCCCAAAAATGGGCGCGGACTAGGCGACTTTCTTCCAAACGACGCTCGCGTAGTAAGACATACAGAAAGGCTAGTGTAATCAGTACCGCAATGGTCACTAATAACCAAAATAAACCTTTACCAAACATTTCTTCAAAAACGGCAATTAACATGCCTAAACTCAGATCTTTCATGGTTTACTCCTCATTAAGCATCGCCGCGTACCATAGCGTAATAGGTGGGTTTTAAAGCGATTTCCTTCATTAGCCAAGATACCCATAGCTCTTCTAATGGTGCAATAATGCCCGGGAAAGAGGGCGTTAGGTTGTTGTTATAATCAAATTCAACCAGCATGGCACGCCCAATCCGGGTAATCATCGGACAGGAGGTATAACCATTATAGATTTCATCGGACTGGCTACCATTGATGTCAGCGACTAAGTGATCAACGGCAACAGGAACTTGCCATTTGACACTGGCGGCAGTTTTTCCTTTGGGTACGCCAGCAATGTCACCTACTGCAAAGATTTCAGGGTAACGTACATGGCGTAAGGTTTGTTTATCGACTTCTGCCGAGCCTTCCTTAGCCCACTTGCCTGTTTGCCAAGGCAGGGGAGAGTTCATTACAACATCGGGCGCATGCATGGGAGGAATGACATTGGTAAAGTCAAATGATTCTTCTTGTGTACCTTCGGGTGTTTTAAAGGTTGCGATACGTTTGCCCGGATCAATTGCAGTCAGGACACGGTGGTACTGTGTATCAACACCACGCTCATTGAATAACATACGTACCTTTTCATGCACAATCGGTACAGAAAATAAGTTATTGCCATGAGCACGATAGTGAATGGCAATTTTGTCGCGTGTACCTTTGCGGCGTGCATAATCATCTGTAATGAAGGTGTATTTTAAAGGCGCGCCCGCGCACTTCATTTCAGTCGCCGGACGGAAAAATAAACCTACCCCGCCGGTATCTGTGAATTTGTCCATCAATTGCCAAGTTTTGTAAGCATACTCAGGACCGGCATAAAGTGAGCCAATACCATTGGTACCAATCAAATCCAATGACATGCCTTCAATGGCTGCGTAATCCAACTGCAATCCAGTTGCTACCAATAGATAATCATAAGGCAGTGTTTTGCCGCTGGCGGTGACTACTTTCTTGGCTTCGGGATCAATTTCTACGGCGGCTTCTGCTAGCCATGTTGCCTCCTTGGGAAGCCATTCAGCGGTGGTGCTAATAGGATAGTTTTGAGCTTTAAGACCACCGGCGACTAGTGTGAAACCTGGCTGATAATAGTGGTGTTTTCGTTGATCAACTAATGTGATGGTCGCACCGTCAAGACGATTAGCCAGCCGGTTGGCTAGTGCCAAACCTGCTGCGCCTGCACCGACAATGACAATACGCGCTTTGGTTTTGACTTTTGCTGCATGGGCTTGCGGCAACCCTAGTGCCAAACCAGCTACGCCTCCGGCAGCCAGTGTCAAAAATCTCCGACGGTTCATACCGCCAAACGCTTCATTCATTTATCACCTCGTCGCTAGTGAAATCAGTTGTTCATCAAAATATTATTCTATGCTTATTTAAATCATTTAAAAGATGATAAATATCAATTTGTGACGGTCTTTAGTTGATTGGAATGCTAGGTTTTTTTAATGACAGCCTACAAGCCTAGTCCGCATAGCTTGATAAGGAAACTGTGCTTAAAAGTGTCGGCAAAGGCGGCTTGTGGCGCGGCTTAAAGCCACAAACGCCTTAAGGATTGGAATAAGTTAAATATTGGGTCAGCATTTACTGAATTTACTGAAGTTTAACGGGTTTCATTAAAAAGCTCTCGACCAATTAACATGCGGCGAATTTCAGAAGTACCCGCGCCAATTTCATACAATTTGGCATCACGCAGTAAGCGTCCGCTGGGATATTCATTCATATAACCATTGCCGCCTAGTATTTGGATGGCATCCAATGCCATTTGTGTGGCCTTTTCTGCTGCGTATAAAATCGCTCCGGCTGCATCTTTGCGCGAGGTTTCACCTCGGTCACAAGCCCGACCCACGGCATATACATAAGCGCGACAGGCGTTCAGCGTCGTATACATATCCGCTATCTTGCCCTGAATCAACTGGAATTCACCGATGGCTTGTCCAAACTGCTGACGTTCATGAATATAAGGTACAACGACATCCATACAGGCTTGCATAATGCCCAGTGGTCCTGCTGCGAGTACAGCACGCTCATAATCCAAGCCACTCATTAATACGCGCACACCTTTGCCGACTTCGCCTAAGACATTCTCTTCAGGTACTTCAACATCTTCAAATACCAATTCGCCGGTATTTGAGCCACGCATCCCTAATTTATCCAGCTTTTGTGCGACTTTAAAGCCGAAAGACTTTTCGACTAAAAAGGTCGTAATGCCTTTAGCATGTGCTTCAGGATCAGTCTTGGCGTATACCACAATCACATCTGCATCCGGCCCATTGGTAATCCACATTTTGCTGCCATTGAGAATATAACGATCGCCTTTTTTCTCCGCTTTCAAGCGCATGCTGACAACATCCGAACCTGCACCTGGCTCAGACATGGCTAGTGCGCCAATGTGTTCGCCTGCAATCAACTTGGGCAGGTATTTTTCTTTTTGTGTGGCATTGCCATTACGATTGATTTGATTGACGCACAAATTGGAATGTGCGCCATAACTCAAGCCCACCGAAGCAGAAGCACGACTGATTTCTTCCATCACAATAATATGTGCCAGATAGCCCATGTCACTACCACCGTAGCTTTCTGGTGCTGTCATGCCAAGCAAGCCCATATCGCCCAGTTTTGGCCAAAGTTCATTAGGAAATTCATTGCTGCGATCAATATCAGCCGCTTGTGGCGCAATTTCGCGTCCAGCAAAATCCTGCACAGCATCGCGCAGCATGTCGATGGATTCGCCCAGATCAAAATTTAAAGAAGGGTAGTGACTCATTGGTTAACCTCATGATGATAAGAACGGCTGAGCAGTGGTATAGGTAACCTGCATGGTAATTTACGTTTACGTTAACGTCAATACAAGAAGCTAAGCCGCTTTAACCAGTTGATCACTTTAAGTGAGAGCAATTCTCATTATCAGTAGCTAGCATAATATGCTAGTCTCATTAGTAATACCATTGACTTCACTATAACAAATGAGGTGATTGCACTATGAGTGACTATAAGTTGCAACTCAAGGATTTGTCCGTTTCTGCTGCCGGAAAGACGATTTTAGATAACATTAACTTAACGGTTAACGAGGGTGAGTTGCACGTTTTACTCGGGGCAAATGGCAGCGGTAAGTCATCGCTGTTGTCAGCGATTATGGGATTGCCGCCATTTGTAGTCCGCTCAGGTGAAATTCATTATCACAACCAGCGCATCGAGCGTCTGTCGGTCACCGAACGCGCTAATCTGGGGATTGGCATGACCTTTCAACGACCACCGGCATTGGATGGGGTGAGTTTAAGCAATTTTGTTGCCTTACTGCCCAATCATGCCGATTACATACAGGAATTGACAGCATTGGATCTCAATAAATTGACTAACCGAGAGGTCAATGTCGGCTTTTCCGGCGGGGAAATCAAACGCTGGGAAGTGCTAAAAATCTACTTACAAGACCCGCAGTTATTACTGTTTGATGAACCTGAAAGCGGCGTGGACTTAGAACATATTATGGCCATTGGCAAGGCGATTAACCGTCTTATACACAGTAAAAAAGTGATTGCAAAAAATGGCATTCACACCAAGGTCAGGCGTTCGGCTCTGATTATTACCCACACGGGACTGATTCTGGATTACATTCAGGCAGATAGGGCGCATATGATGATAGACGGCAAAATTGTCCATTCTGACAGTCCCAAAGTCCTGTTTGCTCATATTAAACAACATGGCTACACAGTGCCTTGATAGTTTGAGTCAGGGTAAGAAATACAACGAGCCAACAGATTAAATAAAAATTAAATCACTGGAAGAGGAAAACACGATGAACCATATAACAGAACAGGAAAAATCGTTATTGCAGGACGTGGGATATAAGTACCAGCAACGAGCCGGGACTTGTGTCATTATTGATAGAGAAGTCAGACTCAGCGAAAGCAGTGATAACAATGTGGTGGTATTGCCGCTAAAAGAAGCGTTAAGCCACTATGACTGGGTACAGGATTTAATGTTTAATCTGATAAAGCCTGAGGAAAACGAGCATGTTAAGCAAGCATCTGAATTGCTGGACGATCCTATTGGGCACTTTGTTTATGTGCAAGATGGGGCAGAAGTTGATTTGCCCGTGCAGACCTTCTCCATTTTAGAAATTCCGCAGGGGCGGCAGTTTACCCACAATATCGTGGTTATTGGCAAAAACGCCAAGGCCAATGTTATTTCAGGCTCCACCGTGCCAGATTCAGTACATGCAGGACACCACATTTCCATCAATGAAACCTATCTACAAGAAAATGCAGTGTACAATTCGCTATCAGTCGAGCATTGGGGCAAAAATATGCAGATTGATAGTTATTCCCGCACCCAATTAGATAAAAATGCCAGCTCAACCAGCACGGAAATTGTTATTAACCCAACCAAACAGCACTACACCGAAAGTAAAACCTATATCGGTGCAGGCGCTAGCAATAAAGACGAAACGATTGTTTTTGCACCGACTGACTCACATAGAATCATGGATAGCGAAATCTACTTACAAGGTGAAGGCGCACAATCCGAAAGCATCAGCCGCATGGTCTCGGCTGGCGGCAGCATTACCAATAATGCCCGCTTAATTGGCGAGATCGGCAACAGCAAAGGCTTTTTGGGCTGCGACGGTCTTAAACTTAACGATGCCGGCGAGATTCTCTCAATCCCTGCTTTGCTGGCTAAAAACCACCAAGCTCAATTATCGCACGAGGCTTCTATCGGCATGATTAGCGAAGAAAAAATTGCTTATCTAATGGCTTCAGGCGTGAGCGAAGAAGATGCCAGAAGTCTGTTGGTCAGAGGCTTTCTCAACCTGAATGAATGCGAGTTGCCCGAAAATATCAAAGCATCTGTGATGGCGATGATTGATTTGGCAAAATCCGGGGCGATGTAGCTAGTAATCGTTTTTTACAATGGTCACATGCGATGTGTTGTCGGATATTTTTATGCCGGGTTAATAAATTAAAAATAGTTAAAATTTATTAGTTAGGGAATTGTAAAGAAAATAAAAATTACCTAGAATCAAAAATGAGAAGCGCTTCAGATATTGATTCTTGTTATTTTTAGTCGTTGAAGCAATATCTGAAGGCTAAATTAAGGATTATTTTTAGTATTATTTCACCTTGGAGTACCAACTCTATACGCTAGTGCTAGCCCCTTCGTGCATTAGCATCAAGGTGCTTTAATTGCCAATAGAATCAATCGGATTCATCACTTCAGGCAGTTTCCTTAGATCTGCTTCCCTTGCCGTTGTTGTGTTTCCTTGCTGCGCAGATTAAGCGTAGAGTGCTTAATTAAAACTTAATCAGATTCACAATCTTTTAGTCAATTAGCAAAGCTTGTTTAAGTGTTTGTTTTTCAAGCTGTTACATAATTAAAAGTTATTTTTTTTACTTTAAGCGAATTCATCAAAATGCTCATGTTATGTTAAACTTGTCGGTTAACTTCTTCGGTGAGAGGCAGAAGCTGCGTTCACGATATTTTGCTGGATACGGTTAGTGCCGGGCGTGCAGGCTTACTGGTGTGTCGCTTGCTAACCTTTTGACATCTTGTTACTGTTTACGCTCGTACTTCAGGGCGGGGTGAAATTCCCCACCGGTGGTAGGGGACAGTTGATATTACCCAAGCCCACGAGCACTTTTGGCAAGCTGTCAAAAGGTTAGCAGATCTGGTCAAAATCCAGAGCCGACCGTTAAAGTCGGGATGAAAGAAGTCGTATAGGCAGTGTAAGAACAACCCTTGTGTTTTGGCTTAGGGTTGCTTTTTTAGTGGCTGCCTTTTCGCTTGCCCTGTCTTTTTAGTGTCAACGACAGGAAGACAGTTTTATGTTGGGTGTTTTTTCCATTTTTCTTGCCAGTGTCTTTTGGGCATTGGATACGCTGATCCGTTATCCTTTAATGCAAGCTGGTGTGCCTGCTTTGCAGATCGTTCTGTTTGAACATCTGTTTTTGGTCGCGGCTCTGTTTATTTACCTGACAAGTCGCCAGCAAACATGGCGTTTACCTTTGCGCGGTAATGGCTTAAATATTTTTATTATTGGTGGCCTAGGCTCAGCCATTGGCACATTGGCGTTTACTGCTGCCTTTTCTTACCATAATCCCAGTGTGGTGATTTTGTTGCAGAAATTACAACCATTAGTGGCAATTTTTGCAGCCCGTTGGATTTTGGGTGAGCGCTGGAATCGCTATTTTATGGTGTTTGCACTGCTGGGTATTAGCGGTGCTCTGCTCATGATGGGTGAAGATTTATTAGCCTTGGGCAAGCGACACACTTGGCAAGGTTATGGCGATGCGGCGATGGCTTGGCAGGGTTATGGACTGATTTTTGTCGCCGTGATTACCTGGGGTTTGGCAACAGTATTTGGTAAACGGCTGTTAAATAATGGGTATAACAACGGGCAAATTTTATTGGCTCGCTTTGGAGCAGCCTTATTAACGCTGGGCGTATTGGCTTTAGTGATACAACCTGGTGTCTTTATTGTCAAAAATGTACCGTTGGAAAAGATTGCAGCTCTGGCTCTGATTGCTGGCATTTTGGGCATGAGTATTTATTATTATGGTTTGAAACGTGTACCGGCACATGTGGCAACATTGGCTGAACTGTTTTTCCCCATTGCGGCGATCACCATCAATTACATTGCGTTTGGCGCAACGATCAGTTTTGTGCAGGCCATAGGAGCGGCCTTAATTACACTGGCTGCATTATTGGCACAGCGACAAGCATTGACCGATCAATTATTACAACATTTGCCCTCAGAATGCGGCGATCAGCGGGTGTATAGTCAGTGTTAACTTCTTTGGAATGGTCTGATGTGCTTTGTTTTATTAGCGCTGCACCAGCATCCTGATTACCCTTTGATTTTGGCGAGTAATCGTGATGAATTTTTTAATCGTTTGGCACAGCCTTTACGGGAATGGGATGACATGCGCGGTATTATTGGTGGGCGCGATATGCTGTCGGGTGGCTCATGGTTAGCCTTGAATTACCGTGAGCAGCGTCTTGCTTTGCTGACCAATGTGCGTAATTTGTACGATTCACGTTGCCAACAAACGGCTAAGCGCTCTCGCGGTTTATTGGTACGCGATAGTGTGAGCTCCCAGCAATCACCAGAGCAACATATATTAGCTGTGTTGGCTCAAGGTGATGATTATGCTGGTTTTAATTTATTAGCGGGACATTTTCCAGATGCGCTTTATTATGTGTCTAATCGTGGTGATGCGGGTTTGACCCTGTTAAAGTCGGGGTTTTATGGTTTGAGTAATGCCAGTCTGGATACACCTTGGCCTAAAGTGGTGCGAGGTAAAAACGCTTTTATGGAACAAGTGCAGCGTGGTGGTGAAATTGACACAAATGCGCTATATGAATTATTGGCGGATACACAAGTAGCCGCCGATACTGACTTGCCGGATACCGGTATAGGTTTGGAAAAAGAGCGTTATTTATCAGCCATGTTTATTAAAGCCAGTCATGATTTAGACCCTTTGCACACTTATGGAACACGCTGTTCCAGTATTGTGCTATTGCATAAAAGTGGTCACTTATGGTTTGGCGAGCGCACTTATCAGCCTGATGCTTATTTTACGGATAAAAGTTTTGCTGTTTCTTTAGTTTGAACAAACTGTTGCGCTGTTATGAGCCATAGCCTTGTCTAGTTTTCTTTGAGTCGGCTACTTTTGATAAGAAAAATTAATTCTATATTTAGTAAAAAAAGCCAGTTTTTAATGGAATAAAACGCTTTCTGTGTCAAGGTAGTCTAATTAGGAAACAAAGCGTTTGCACTGTATAAAGGGTGTGTTTGATTGACTTGTGGATATTAGGCATACACTAGCAGGAAGTGTGAGAATGAGCTGTGAAGCTAGGCTTGCATCCATACTTGTAAACTTTCACGGATAGGGTTCAGCCCGCGAGCCAGAGCCTGTCAACTGCTGTTAAGGGGTTAACAATGAGTATTTTCAAGCACTATCAGTCTCGCTACGAAACATTAAAAGAAGAAGAATTGTCGATCCAAGAATACCTTGAGCTTTGTAAAAATGACTCAATGGCCTATGCCACTGCGGCAGAACGCTTATTGTGGGCTATTGGCGAACCGGAACTGGTAGACACTTCTCGTGATCCGCGTTTGAGTCGAATTTTTTCTAATAAAGTCATTCGCCGCTATCCGACATTTTCCGAATTCTATGGCATGGAAGACAGCATTGAGCAAATGGTGTCTTTTCTACGTCATGCTGCCCAAGGTTTGGAAGAAAGTAAGCAAGTCTTGTATCTCTTGGGGCCGGTCGGTGGGGGTAAGTCTTCTTTAGCTGAGCGCCTCAAGGCTTTAATGGAAAAAGCACCGATTTATTGCATTAAAGGCTCGCCTGTCAATGAATCACCCTTAGGTTTATTTAATGCTGAGGAAGATGGTGCGATTCTGGAAGAGGATTATGGTATTCCTGTTCGCTACTTGCGTAACGTAATGTCGCCTTGGGCAGTCAAGCGTTTGCACGCATTCGGCGGGGACATTACTCAATTCCGTGTTGTCAAACGCTATCCATCGCGTTTGAATCAGATTGCCATTTCCAAGACGGAGCCAGGTGATGAAAATAATCAGGATATTTCATCTCTGGTGGGTAAGGTTGACATTCGTAAGTTGGAAGATTTTCCACAAAACGACCCCGATGCTTACAGCTATTCCGGCGGTTTGTGTCTGTCTAATCAGGGTTTGATGGAATTTGTGGAAATGTTTAAAGCACCTATCAAGGTGTTACATCCACTGCTTACTGCCACCCAGGAAGGTAATTACAATGGTACGGAAAGTATTGGCGCTATTCCATTTTCTGGCGTGATTCTGGCGCACTCGAATGAGTCAGAGTGGCAAAGTTTTAAAAATAATAAAAACAATGAAGCTTTTATTGATCGAGTGTCCATTGTCAAAGTGCCTTACTGCTTGCGAGTGACTGAAGAGATTAAGATTTACCAGAAACTGTTGGATAATAGCTCCCTGGCTGAGTCGCCTTGCGCGCCTGATACACTCAAAATGCTGGCACAGTTCATTATCTTGTCGCGCCTAAAAGCGTCTGAGAACTCTAATTTGTTCTCTAAAATGCGGGTGTATGATGGTGAAAATCTTAAAGACATTGATCCCAAGGCTAAAACCATTCAGGAATATCAGGATGCTGCTGGTGTAGACGAGGGCATGTCGGGCTTGTCAACGCGCTTTGCTTTTAAGATTCTTTCCAAGGTCTTTAATTTTGATGCGGTGGAAGTAGCAGCGGATCCTGTGCATTTAATGTATGTCTTGGAACGTCAGGTAGAAAAGGAGCAATTCCCCGCCGAAGCACAAGCACGTTATATCGGCTTTATTAAAGAATACTTGTCGCCACGCTATGTGGATTTTATTGGTAAAGAGATTCAGACAGCTTATCTGGAGTCTTATTCTGAGTATGGTCAGAACCTATTCGACCGCTATGTCACTTATGCTGATTTCTGGATTCAAGATCAGGAATACCGTGATCCTGAAACAGGCGATTTCTTGGATCGTTCTGCTTTGAATGCTGATCTGGAAAAAATTGAAAAGCCTGCGGGAATTAGTAATCCGAAAGACTTTCGCAATGAAATTGTTAACTTTGTTTTGCGGGCGCGCGCCAATAATAATGGTAAAAATCCCGTGTGGACGAGTTATGAAAAACTGCGCCGTGTGATTGAGCAGAAAATGTTTTCCAGTACCGAAGATTTGTTGCCGGTTATTTCTTACGGTGCCAAGTCCTCTGCTGAAGAACAGCGCAAGCACGATAATTTTGTTGAGCGTATGATGAAGCGTGGCTATACCGAAAAGCAGGTGCGCTTGTTAGCGGAGTGGTATTTGCGGGTGCGTAAGTCGCAGTAATAGATCGCCATTGCCTTTCGTCCCCTTGCGCTGAGGGGAAGCTGGGAAAAGGGGTAAAGGAGTAGCTATGGCTTATATTGTCGATCGTCGTCTGAATAGTAAAAATAAAAGTTTGGTGAATCGCCAGCGCTTTTTGAAGCGTTATCATCGTCAGATTCGTGAGGCGGTTTCGGATGCGGTCAATCGGCGTAATATTACTGACATGGAGCGTGGGGACAGCATTACCATCCCAAGGCGCGATATTTCCGAGCCTGTGTTCCGGCATGGTCGCGGTGGACAACGGGATATTGTGCATCCAGGTAACAAGGAATTTGTGCAAGGTGATCGGATTCAGCGGCCACCTTTTGGTGGCGGCGGCAGTGCTTCGGGCGAAGCTGCTGATTCTGGCGAAGGCATGGATGATTTTGTTTTCCAGATTTCGCAGCATGAATTTCTTGAATATTTGTTTGAAGATTTAGCTTTGCCCAATATGGTCAAGCGGCAATTATTGGGAAGTGACTCATTTGAAAATCGCCGTGCCGGTTACAGCGAGGTGGGTAATCCCAATCAATTAAATATTGTACGTACCATGCGCAGCGCACAGGCAAGACGTATTGCACTCAGCGGTAAAGCAAGACGACGACGGCGAGAAGTACTAGCTGAGCTAGCGGATTTGTCAGACTCAGATTTGTCAGCGTTAGAAACTGAGCG
This sequence comes from Pseudomonadota bacterium, assembly GCA_002747435.1. Taxonomy (GTDB): domain Bacteria; phylum Pseudomonadota; class Gammaproteobacteria; order Thiotrichales; family Thiotrichaceae; genus Thiolinea. The sequence goes on along the minus strand of PDPH01000049.1, from coordinate 27,664 downwards.
GCGTATTTTACTGGAAGCAGAATTGGCTAAGTTGAATGTGCGTTTACACGCCGTGCCTTTCTTGGATGATTTTGATCTGAAATACAATCTGCATGTCAAAGTTCCCATGCCATCACCTAAGGCGGTAATGTTTTGTGTCATGGATGTATCCGGCTCTATGACCCAGGATATTAAAGAAACCGCGAAGCGCTTCTTTTTTCTCCTGTATTTGTTCTTGCAAAAAAATTACGAAAAAATTGAACTGGTATTTATTCGACATCATACCCAAGCGCAGGAAGTGGATGAGGAAACCTTTTTCTATGCACGGGAAACAGGTGGCACGGTTGTGTCCAGTGCTTTGACGCTTCTGGCTAATATTATTGACAAGCGCTATTCACCTGATGAATGGAATATTTATTGTGCCCAAGCTTCCGATGGAGATAACTGGCAGGAAGACAATCAGCGTTGTTACAAAGTCTTAAACGATCGCATTTTACCCTTGGTGCAGTATTTCACTTATATTGAAATTGGTGATCGTGATCCACAAGGCTTATGGCGGCTGTATAAGCGTTTACAAAGCGATCATGCCGACCGTTTTGCCATACAGCGCGTGCGTGATAATGACGAAATTTATCCGGTATTCAGGGAATTGTTTAGCAAGACAATGGAAGCTTGATATGCGTGAAAAGAATTATATCTCGACCAGCTCCGAATGGACTTTTGACACTATCGAAGCCTATGATCGCGCGATTGCACGGATTGCTCATGATAAGTTCAAGTTGGACACTTATCCCAATCAGATTGAGATTATTCGCTCTGATCAAATGATGGATGCCTATGCCTCTATTGGTATGCCGGTTTTTTATAATCATTGGTCGTATGGCAAGCATTTTGTCAATATCGAACAAAATTATTCGCGCGGTCGTATGGGTCTGGCGTATGAGATTGTGATTAATTCCAATCCTTGTATTGCCTATTTAATGGAAGAAAATACCCTAACTATGCAAGCCTTGGTGATTGCACATGCCTGCTATGGGCATAATTCTTTTTTTAAAGGCAATTATTTGTTTCGCAGTTGGACGGATGCAGAGGCTATTGTTGATTATTTAGTATTTGCTAAGCATTACATTGCTGAATGTGAAGAGCGCTATGGTGTGGAAGCCGTTGAAGCCTTATTAGACTCCTGCCATGCACTGATGAATTATGGCGTGGATCGTTATAAACGTCCTGCACCTGTTTCTGCCACTAAGGAAGCACAACGTCAAAAAGAACGCGAATTATATATTCAGCAACATATTAATGACTTGTGGCGCACACTACCGCCTAGACATCGTGATGAGAGCGAGTCGCAGGATTTACGCCCGTTTCCAGCAGAGCCTCAAGAAAATATTCTGTATTTTATTGAAAAGAATGCACCGCTTTTGGAAAATTGGCAGCGTGAAATTGTGCGTATTGTACGTAAAACGGCACAGTATTTTTATCCACAGCGCCAGACTCAGGTCATGAATGAAGGTTGGGCAAGCTTTTGGCATTATACCCTTTTGAATGAAATGTATGACGAAGGACTGGTGAACGATGGTTTTATGATGGAGTTTCTGTCTTCACATACTAATGTTGTGATGCAGCCTGATTTTGACAGTCGCTATTATTCGGGTATTAACCCTTATGCTTTGGGTTTTGCCATGATGCGGGATATACGTCGTATTTGCGAAAAGCCTACTGAAGAAGATAAGCGTTGGTTTCCTGATATTGCAGGTTCTGATTGGATAAAAACGCTGGATTACCTTATGCGTAATTATCGGGATGAAAGTTTTATACTGCAATTTATGTCACCTAAAATCATGCGCGATTTTCATTTTTTCGCACTTCAAGATGATGATCGTCGCAATGCGATTGATGTGACCGCAATACACAATGATGAAGGTTATCGTTTGCTGCGTGAAACGCTATCGCAGCAATATAATCTCAGCGCACAAGAACCCGATATACAAGTAGAAATGGCCAATATTCGTGGTGATCGCTCATTAAGCTTGCATCATCGCATGCACAATCGGCGCCCGCTGAGCAACAATAGCTATGAAATGTTGCGGCATATTCATCGGCTATGGGCTTATGACGTACATTTGCACTCGGTTGAATCCGATGGCAGACGGGTACGCAGCTACCATTTGCAAACAGATAGGACTTTAGCTTGAGGGCTAAACCTTTGCCCGCCCTATGCCCTAAGTACTTATACTTACTAGTCTAGTGCTAGTGCGCGTCCAACCCGTGAAGCGAGTGGCCTTTGCAAAACTTTGGAAATAAATGCACCGGCTGCGAGCACCTTGTCTAACTCAACGCCTGTACTTATGCCCATGCCGTGTAGCATATAGAGCACATCTTCAGTAGCCACATTACCGCTTGCGCCTTTGGCATATGGGCAGCCTCCTAAGCCAGCGACGGAGCTGTCAATAACGGCAATACCTTTTTGTAAAACGGCAAATAAGTTGGCCAGCCCTTGTCCATAGGTGTCGTGAAAATGTGCCGCTAGTGCAGTTACTGGAACACGCTCTCTGACATGATCAATCAATAGTTGTGCTTTAAGCGCGGTACCTGTGCCAATCGTATCGCCGAGAGAAACTTCATAGCAGCCATTTTCATACAAATGACCTGCGACGCTGCTCACAATGCGAGGCGAGATTTCACCTTCATAAGGACAGCCTAAGACGCAGGACACATAACCTCTGACTTTAATGCCATTATCACGCGCTAGCAGCATGACATCATCATAACGTGCTAGGCTTTCTGCAATAGTGCAGTGAATATTTTTCTGCGTGAAGGCTTCTGAGGCGGCAGCAAACACAGCAATTTCCTTGACTCCAGCCGCTAGTGCTGCTTCCATGCCTTTGAGATTGGGAACGAGCATAGGGTAGGCCACGCCAGCTTGCTTGTCGATGGCGCTATAGACATCGGCACTATTAGCCATTTGCGGTACCCATTTGGGGGAAACAAAACTACCCGCCTCTATCATGCGCAAACCACTGGCGCTGAGGCGATTAATCAGCGCTACTTTGTCTGCAACACTGATGGGATAGGGCTCATTCTGCAAACCATCTCTGGGGCCAACCTCGACGATTTTCACCTGACTGGGTATATTCATAGCCCTTTACTCCAAACTTAATAAGACATCGCCATCCTGTACTTGATCACCTTCTGCAAAATAAATGGCCGTTACGGTGCCATCTGTAGGAGCAGTAATAGTATTTTCCATTTTCATCGCTAGCATGACCATTAGCGCATCACCTGCTTTGACGGTGACACCTTCGCTAACCAGTAAGGAGACAATAGTACCAGGCATTTGTGCTGTAAGATTGCCAGCGCTGACTTCGTTGGCTTCCAAGCCTGCATGTGGGTCTATCAGGTGGAGCTTCCAGTTTTGACCTGCATACAATAGGTGTAAATCTTGCCCTTGTTGAACGGCTGAGAGCGTCAAGCGTTTCCCATTAACACTAGCATAGAGCTGTTGCTCAGCTTGCAGCGTGCCGGTCACTTGATACTGACCTGAGGGCAAGTCCAGCAAAAAACCGTCCTCTTGGAAATGTGCAGTGACATGATAGTCTTGTTCACCGATTTGCCATTCCATGAGGTGTACACGCTCCATGCCCGATTGCCAGCCATCTGCTATCCCCCAAGGTGACCAAGGATCCAAGGTGGCTTGCTGTGCCAGTTGGGTTTGTTGGCGAATCGTCAATAATTGGTGCAAACAGGCTAATGCTAATATTTCTGCTGGCAAATCGGCTGTGGGTGGAAAGAGGTCGTCCTGATACTGGTCAATAAAGCCGGTATCGAAACTACCATTAGCAAAATTATCTAGCTGGGTCAGTGTGCTTAAAAAATTCAGATTAGTATTCACGCCTACAATACGATACTGATTGAGTGCAGTACGCAAGCGACTCAGTGCTTGTTGGCGGTTTTCATCCCAGACGATGAGCTTGGCAATCATGGGATCGTAATACTGACTGACGGTATCGCCTTGTAAAACACCCGTATCGACTCTGACATGCTGTGAAGCGGCGGGTGCTTGTAAGTAAGTCAGTGTACCTGTAGAGGGTAAAAAGCCCCGTTCTGGTGTTTCAGCATAAACGCGCGCTTCAAAAGCATGCCCCTTGATTTGTAAGTCTGTTTGTTTCAACGGTAATGGTTCACCCGCTGCGACGCGCAGTTGCCATTCGACTAAATCTTGGCCGCTAATCATTTCAGTAACAGGATGCTCTACTTGCAAGCGAGTATTCATTTCCATAAAGAAAAATTCACCGCTTTGATCCAGTAGAAACTCCACCGTACCTGCACCAACATAAGCAATTGCGCGGGCGGCATCCGTTGCGGCCTTGCCCATGCGCTCGCGCAAGTCAGCCGTCATACCAGGAGCAGGTGCTTCTTCTATGACTTTCTGGTGGCGACGTTGTACTGAACAGTCCCGCTCAAACAGATGAATAACTTGGCCTTGTGTGTCAGCAAATACCTGCATTTCGATGTGGCGTGGTTTAAGTAGGTAGCGCTCTATCAAGACTTTATCATCGCCAAAAGAGGCCGCAGCCTCGCGTTGTGCGGAAGCTAAAGCCGCATCAAATGCTGCAAAGTTCTCAACCACACGCATACCTTTACCGCCACCGCCAGCACTGGCTTTGATAAGTTGCGGATAGCCTATGCGCTGCGATTGTTCACGCAATAGTTCAAGCGATTGTTCATCGCCATGATAGCCTGGCACTAATGGCACTCCGGCGGCGCTCATGAGACGTTTGGCTTCACTTTTGGAACCCATCGCTACAATGGCAGCAATAGGAGGGCCGACAAAAACAATACCCGCCGCTTGGCAGGCTCGGGCAAATTCAGCATTTTCAGATAAAAAGCCATAGCCAGGGTGAATGGCCTGTGCTCCCGCTTGCTGGGCAAGCTCTAGGATGAGCGGATAGTTTAGGTAGCTTTCGCTAGCCGGTGCGGGGCCAATGTAATAAGCCTCATCGCAACTTTTGACATGCAGTGCATTAGCGTCGGCGCTGGAATAAATGGCAATAGTCTTAATTCCCATACGCTTGGCGCTACGCGCAATGCGGCAGGCTATTTCACCACGATTAGCTATCAATAGGCTGTCAAACATACTTATTCCTCTTTGTCTGGCGTGTCCGGCTTGTCCGCTTCGACCCAACTGACCCAATTGGGCGTGCGCTTTTCCAAAAAGGCATTTAAACCTTCGCGGCCTTCTGCACTAGCACGCAGGTGACTGATACGTTTGGCTGTTTCTGCGATCAGTGCTGGATCTAATGCTTGTTCACTCACGCTTGCGATTAATTGTTTGGCGGCATGCAAAGCTTGCGGGCCACCGAGGAGCAAATGATTGACTATCGCCGCTAATCTTTTTTCCAATAAAGCTTCACTAGCGGCTAACTCATGGATTAGACCTAAACGTAGCGCTTCTGCGGCTGAGAAGCGTTCTGCGGTGAGAAAATAGCGTTGTGCAGCCCGCACACCTATAGCGCGCACGACATACGGCGAAATGACGGCAGGAATCAAGCCTAGGCGCACCTCTGATAGACTGAAACGAGCATCAGCACTAGCCAGTGCCATATCACAACAGGCGACCAGCCCTACGCCTCCCCCAAAAGCAGCGCCTTGTACTACTGCAATAGTCGGTGCGGGAAAGTCATGTAAGCATTGCATGAGCTTGGCGAGTTGTAAGGCATCAGCATGATTTTGCTCCGTCGTATAATCGGCCATGCGGTGCATCCAGTTTAAGTCCGCACCGGCTGAAAAGCTTTTGCCATTGGCGCGTAACAATAACACGCGCAAGTTTGGCTGTTCAGCCAGTTGCGCTAGCTGTTGTATCAAAGCTGCAATCAGGCTGTCATCAAAAGCATTATGCTTGTCAGGGCGATTCAAGGTGAGCGTAGCCACACCTCGTTGATCTTGCGCTACGAGTAAAGCATTCGACTTGGATTTTTGCATAAACCTACATCCTGAAAACACCAAAACGGGTGGTTTCCACAGGTGCATTGAGCGCTGTGGATAAGCCCAGCCCTAATACACGGCGTGTATCTACTGGATCAATAATGCCATCGTCCCACAAACGGGCACTGGCATAATAGGGGTGTCCTTGTTCCTCGTACTGATTACGAATGGGCTGCTTGAATTGCTCTTCTTCAGCCTCACTCCAGTCTTCACCTTGTAAAGCTTTGGCATCGCGGCGCACTTGTGCCAAAACACTGGCTGCTTGATCGCCTCCCATGACCGAGATACGGGTATTCGGCCACATCCACAAGAACCTCCCACCATAAGCACGGCCACACATAGCATAGTTGCCAGCGCCAAAACTACCTCCTACAACCACCGTCAGTTTAGGCACTTTGGCACTTGCTACGGCTGTCACCATTTTGGCACCATCCCGAGCAATACCACCGTGTTCGTATTTCCTGCCCACCATAAAGCCCGTAATATTTTGCAAAAAAACTAATGGAATGCCGCGTTGACAGCAGAGCTCCACAAAGTGTGCACCTTTGAGCGCAGCTTCAGAGAATAAGATGCCATTATTGGCAATAATACCAACCGGATAACCATAAATATGTGCAAAGCCACAGATCAAGGTGCTGCCGTATAATTTTTTGAATTCATCAAAGTCACTGCCGTCTACAATACGCGCGATTAGCTCACGAATATCATAGGGCTTACGTAAATCAGTCGGTACAAGACCGTATAAATCTTCAGCCGGATACAAGGGTTCACGCGGGGCTTGCAGTTGCACAGAAGGCTGTTTGACGCGGTTCAAATGACTTACCACTTGCCGTGCCATGCCAAGAGCGTGGGTATCATTGAAAGCATAATAATCTGTTACGCCCGAAATGCGCGAATGCACGTCTGCACCACCCAGCTCTTCGGCAGTGACCACCTCGCCAGTCGCGGCTTTAACCAATGGCGGCCCTCCGAGAAAAATCGTTCCCTGTTCCTTAACAATAATGCTTTGATCAGACATGGCAGGTACATAAGCCCCACCGGCTGTGCAAGAACCCATGACAACGGCAATTTGTGGAATGCCTTGTGCGGATAGATTGGCTTGGTTGTAAAAAATACGTCCAAAGTGCTCACGATCAGGAAAGACTTCATCTTGGCTGGGTAGGTGTGCACCGCCTGAGTCGACCAAATAAATACAGGGTAAATGGTTTTCGGCTGCAATGCTTTGGGCGCGTAAGTGCTTTTTGACCGTTAGTGGATAATAAGTGCCACCTTTGACCGTAGAGTCATTGGCAATAATCATGCACTCCTGCCCACTGATTCGGCCAATGCCTGCTAAAATGCCAGCAGCTGGCACTTCATCATCGTACATGCCAAAAGCAGCCAGCGGTGCAATCTCCAAAAAAGGGGAAGCGGCATCTAGCAATACACGAATGCGCTCACGTGGCAGTAACTTACCTCGGGCTATATGTTTCTGGCGGGCTTTTTCACTGCCGCCTTGTGCAATAAGAGCAAGCTTTGTACGCAAGTCTGCCACTAATGCTTGCATGGCAGTGCGATTTGCTTGGAATTCAGCACTACGTGGATTAACAGAAGTACTTAGTTGGCTCATGATTAAGCATGCCTAGCAATGGATAACGGGATAGTGTGATTTTCGGATGATAGTTAACGTTTACGTAAACGTCAATATTAATAGAAATACAACACAATCAGCAGTAGTTTGCGGTAATTTTTGTGTTCGGGGAAAATTTGACGCATAGCAAGGAAATGTGTGTCAGTGTGGAAAAATTGATTTTTCGCAATTTGACCGCTATTACGATAGGTCTAAAATTGGGCTGGGTCATTAAACTGAAAAAATATACGGAGATCAATGTCAAATGAGCAATTTCTTTTCCAGTTTTGAAGGCATTTTGACCATGTCTGTTATTACCATTGTTTTCATTCTTGCCATGATGGTTTACATGGGTTGGAAATTTTTCAAATTATCGGCCAGCAAGCCGCAGCCTGGCGAAAAGACCTGGTGAAGAAGATGGGTTTACTGGCTGCTTGAGCGGCAGGCTCGCGGGATCAATTGGACTTTAGAGCTGGCATCAATGGCTTCACTCCATAACAGCACAGGTGTATTGCTACCAAAAGGCTCGTCATAATCCAGCCAGTAAACAATACGGGGCGCTTTTTGTTCGGTGTGGTGTGCGTCATAACCTAGGTAGCGTATATATTCGCTGTGGCGTTTGGCTTTGGCTAACTGATCAAAAAAGCCTAGCGAAATAGCATTGCGGTAAGGGCCGTCTTCAATAAGGGTATATTGATTGACATCAAACCGCCCCATATCGGTAATCACTTGTTCTGCCTCGGCGCGGCTAGGTAGTGGGGGGATGTAAACCAAGTAATTCAGTGTTTCCATAGTACGCAGGGAGCGCATTTGTACCGCTAGTCCATAGTTACGAATGCGTGCCATCACCAGTTGGGCAGAGCGTTCACTAATATAAGGTCCCAGTGTGTAACAGCTACTGGCTGAGCCGTTGCGGCTGCTATAAGCGGCAGGGGCTACATCTTCGGCGATTTGTAAAGCGGGAATACCGTCTTCGGTGAGTGGAATGCTTTGCCTTGCATGCAGTACTGGCGCGAGTAGATTGAGTGCCAACAAGCTAATATTTAATAAAGATAGAATAATCAGGAGAGGGTACATGAACGGATCTTTTCCTGTTTGGCGACATAATGCAAACCATCCATTAAAGCATCTGGTCGCAAGCGTGCATTAATCTCTAATAAGTTGTATAAGCGTTCAGCGTCTCCACCACATAAAATAACTTGTGTCTCTTCTGCCAGCTCCCTCTGCATACGTTGACAAATACCTTGTACGGCTTGTGCCAGTCCTTGTAAGCAACCACTGCCCATCGCTTGACGGGTGTTGTTGGCGAATAAGGTAATAGGTTCTAGCAGGGGTTCAATCATGTGACGGGCTTCTGTTCTTTGGCTTAAAGCATCGCACATTAATGCTAAGCCAGGCAGGATTAAACCTCCTTGGTGCTCGCCATTACGCTTAATGGCATCGATGGTGAGTGCTGTACCGCTGTCCACAATAATGGCAGCTTGGTCAACAGCTAACTGTCGAGTCGCTAGCAAGCCAACAAAACGATCAGCACCAAAATGAGCAGGATTAGGATAGGCCAAGCGAATACCATAAGCGGTACTCTGACTGTTAACTACGATTAAGTCACAGCCTTGCTGTTGGCATAAGGTATGAACAGCTTCAGTAAATGCCTCACCCAATACATGCACCAAAATTAATTGTTGCACAGGGTCATGGTCTTGTAAAAGTTGGTGTAGGTGGAATAAAGCAGCCTCAGAAGCCGCTTGTGTTCCATGTGCAATGGTTTGCTGGGGGGTACGTATGCCATTGTCTGCATTGTCTAGCCATGACCATTTTAGTCGGGAATTACCAATGTCGCTTAAAAGTATCGTCACTGCATGTATCTTACTGAAATATCGGCTGAAGAATAGCTTTGCAAACGGCCATCATTGAGCCTGACCTGCAAACGCCCCTGTTCATCTAGCCCAATAGTTGTTCCCTGCAATAATTCAGTGCCTGTATCGATATTAACTGGACGTTGGTACAGCAAGTCCCAAGTATGCCACTCTGTTAAAAAAGCCTGACGATTGAATTGCGGAAATTCGCTAAGGGCTGTGAGTAAGTGTCCCAGTATAATGGCAATTAATCGGTTACGGTCTACCGTTTGTCCTAAAAGACTGTTTAAATCACACCAAGCTTGATTGATGTGGACTGGATTTTCTTCTGAGTCAGCCGCATGCGGGCAAATATTCATCCCAAAGCTGACGATCACTTGTTGTACGGGTTGCGCAGTTTGCAATAAGATGCCACACAGCTTGCGTCCATTGTGATGAATATCATTAGGCCATTTTAAGCCATGTCCGCTTAAACCATAATCTGCCAAGCCCTTAGCAACGGCAACTCCCGTCACCAGCCCCAACCAGCTATAATGCGGCGGTATGCTGTCAAAGCACCAACGCAGTGAGAACAGTATATTGCCCGGAGGCGAGTGCCAACTGCGTCCACGCCGCCCGCGTCCTGCGGTTTGCTTTTCAGCTAGGCATAATTCGCGGCAAGCCTGTTCCTGCTTTAATAACCATTCACTGGTGGAGTCAATGGTTTCAAAAATATGAATATGTTTTAGCAATCCCTGTAAAGGGTCAGGCAAGGCATTGCGAATGCTGGCAGCATCTAAGGGTATAATAACAGCGTGCGACATGATGAGCTTTGTACACTATCGGGGGGCTAATTGTACAGGCAAGCAAGGCGGCTGTCCCGTACGAGACAGCGCTGGTTTGACTAAAGTGCATAGTGTATAAAGTGTATTTAGGCCGTTTTTTGCCAAGTATCGCGTAAACCAATAACGCGATTAAAAACAGGTTTTTCTGTTGTGGAATCTTTGCTGTCCGCCACAAAATAACCTTCCCGTTCAAACTGATAACGCTCCTCCTGATTGGCTTTGGCGAGGCTCGCTTCTGCCTTGCAGCCATTAAGGATGACGAGGCTTGCTGGATTAATAGCGTCTAGGAAGTTTTTACCACCGGCATCGGGAGCAACATCGGTGAATAAGCGATCATAAAGCCTGACTTCACAGTCAATATGTTGTGTGCCATCTACCCAGTGGATAACCCCTTTAGGTTTTATGCCATCAGCGGGATCTTTACCCAGTGTGTCTGCAATAACCTGTGCTTTGACTTCGATAATCTGGCCGTCTGCATTTTTAATGGCTTCCTCCGCTTCAATCACATAAGCATTACGCAGGCGCACTCGTTTGCCCAATACTAGGCGTTTATATTGTTTATTAGCGCTTTCTCGAAAATCCGCTTGGTCAATATAAAGCGTCTGGCTGAATGGCAGTTCCCGCGTACCCATTGCTTCGCGTTGGGGGTGGATAGGGGCGTGCATGGTTTCGGTTTGATCATCTGGATAATTGGTTAAAGTAACTTTAAGTGGGTGCAGTACACACATGGTACGTGGTGCAATGGCATTCAGATCTTCACGTATCGCATATTCCAGCATGCCAATATCGGCCACACCTTCTACTTTGGTAACACCCGCCATTTCACAGAAATCACGAATTGCTTTGGGCGTAAAGCCACGGCGACGCATTCCAGATATAGTCGGCATGCGCGGATCATCCCAGCCATCAACATGCTTTTCATCTACTAATTGTTTCAGCTTACGCTTGCTAGTGACGGTGTAATTGACATTCAGGCGTGAAAATTCATATTGATGTGGTTTAGCCGGAACTGGCAGATTTTCAATAAACCATTCATACAAAGGGCGATGATCTGCAAATTCCAAGGTGCAAATGGAGTGCGTAATGCCTTCAATAGCATCACTTTGACCATGGGTGTAATCGTAAGAAGGGTAAATACACCATTTATCACCTGTCTGATGATGATGTGCATGTTTAATACGGTATAGCACGGGGTCGCGCAGATTGATATTCGGTGAAGCCATATCAATTTTGGCGCGTAGCGAACGCACACCATTTGGGAATTCCCCTGCACGCATGCGTTCAAACAAGTCGAGATTTTCCTCGATTGAACGATGGCGGTAAGGGCTTTCTTTGCCTGGCTCGGTCAATGTACCACGATAGGCACGCATTTCTTCTGCACTCAGGTCGCAGACAAAGGCTTTACCTTCTTTAATCAAATGCAGCGCCCACTCATATAATTGCTCGAAATAATCCGAGGCATAATGAATGTCTCCCGCCCACTGATAGCCTAACCATTGCACATCTTGTTTAATGGCATTGACATATTCTTCGTTTTCTTTTTCAGGATTGGTATCGTCAAAGCGCAAATTGCATTGACCATTATAGTTTTCGGCTAGCCCAAAATTGATCCAGATCGATTTGGCATGACCGATGTGTAAATAACCATTAGGTTCAGGCGGAAAACGGGTACGGATACAGTCTACTTTGCCATTGGCAAGATCATCTTTGACAATACGTTCAATAAAGTTTAAGGGTTTGGCTGTTTCAGTCATGGAAGCTTCTTTTTTCATTAATAGCAATAGATAAATTAGACTATTTAGACTTCAGGATGTCCAGCATCAGGCGGTGATTACCCGCAAACAGCTTCTGTATGGTCGGCTTTACTCAGGCTTTACTCAATAAGTCCATTGGATTACGATGTTTTTACTATTAATTATTCTGAGGTAGTGATTAGCTGATTCATGTGAGTGCTCCTTATACTTTAAACATTATTGGCGCAGGGCAGGTGGGTCAAGTGCTGGGCAAACTTTGGCAAGCACAGGGCAGTGTACAGGTGCAAGCCGTTGTCAATCGTTCTGTCAACAGTGCTGAGCTTGCTGTGGGATTTGTAGGAGCGGGTAAAGCATTAACGAGTATTAATCAACTATCGCGCGCCGATTTAATATTATTAGGCTGCGCTGATGATGCTTTGGCACAATGTATTCGGCAGTTAGCAGCCGCTTCGCCGGATTTAGAAGGCTGTATTATCTTTCATTGTAGCGGTGCGCTCTCTTCACAGTGTTTGCAAATTTTGCAGGCTCGAGGAGCGCACATTGCTAGCCTGCATCCCGTGAAAAGCTTTGCTGACAAACAACAAGCTTATGCTGGTTTTGCAGGGACTTATTGTGGTTTAGAGGGCGATATAGCAGCCATCACTGTGCTGGAAACGTTATTAATAGCGATTGGCGGCAAACCTTTTGTGCTCAAGGCTGAGCAAAAGCGCTTATATCATGCTGCCAGTGTTATGGCTTGTAATTATCTGGTGGCTTTGCAATCCATCAGTGTAAAACTATTGGCTGAATCCGGTGTGGATGAGCAACTGGCAATGCAAATTTTGCAGCCGCTGGTCAGTAATACCATCGATAATGTTTTTCGACTAGGGCTCGTAAAAGCGCTTACTGGACCCATTGCACGCGGGGATGTGCAAACTGTGCAAGCGCAATTGACCGCAATGCAGGATTGGTATCCACCCTATGCTGATATTTATCGCTTATTGGGGCAGGAAGCTTGGCTATTAGCAAAACAGCAAGCTAAGGCTGATGAGCAAGCATTGCAGCACTTGGCAGAGCTGCTGGCTAATCCGCCGCCAACAGGGCATGACACAAATCGTTTGTAATAGATAAGTGTAACCTTTGCTCAGTTTCCAGATACTGTGGCAAGGGATTGCATTCAATAAAATAATAATGGTCTTCTTGAGTACGTCTTAATACTAGACTATTGAATTTTAATCCCAGTAAAGCAGCGGCACGACGGCATTGCAATTGCACGCTTTTGGGTAGCATGGTTTCTAGGTATTGTACTTGCCCCTTATCATGTTGTTGCCGCACAATCATATAGCTGGCGATGACCTTGCCGTTTACCATTATGACCCTAATGTCATCTCCCCGAATGCGCCGTTGTACAATCGCTGGAGGAAAAGATCTCGCTTGCAACAGGCCGCTGGCTAATAATTGATTGGCAGATAAAGCGGGAGAGGCGCTCGCGGCTGGTTTAATCGTGCAGTCACCGTAATGATTGATAAATTGCTTTACATAAATAGCATCATTGGAAAACAAGGTTGGCGGCGTGCGTGCACCGGAGAGCTGTAACATGCGCATTTGGTAAGGCCAGTGATGTGCCATCGAAACCTGTGCGCTTGGATTGAACATAGGTACACCCGCATGTTCGTAATTGAGTAATAAGCTATGTAATGCTTCGCTGAAGTGGCGTTGTACGCTGTGGTGCTGTACCCAGTCTTGCCATAATAAGCGTTGCCCGGGGGCTTGCATGAACGTTTCCTTGCCCGGCGTATCAGGAATACGTGTAGCGAGTAAAATAGCACTGATCTGTCCTGGGCTGATATTGGTTTTCCCCAAAAATACTTTGTCGCCATCCCAGGCAAAATGGCCAAAGCTGCCCGGTGTTGAGCTGCTGTGCGGTTCCAATACCATGACATTGACACCAAAACGCTCTAGTGTTTGGATTTGTAATGCTGTTTGTTCATGCGAAAGGTAGCCAACAACCAGAATCGTTTTAGTTTTCATAGCTTATGATCAATTCCTGAGGTGCAGAGTCAAAAATGTCCTTTTGGAATTTAAACGATTACGCTGGGTGTGAGTGAAGCAAGCGAGGTATGAGTGGCATAGCTATAACGATGAGGCTGAAATAAAATGGGGGTGAGTGTTTTTTTTATCGGTTTATTCTGGAAGAGAATCTAGTGTAAAGTATAAAAAGGAAGCCAGATACCCTTGATAACGTGAGGAGAGTACGCTTTTGATTGGAGGAGGAATCATGTTTTTCTCAGGTATCTGACTTCCTGACTCACTTTTTACTCGTTTCCATCAGGAAACGGCTTCATTCTATCATTTTATCCTTACTCCAAGCTGAGCGAGAATGTGCTTAGTCCATTTTCAACGCCAGAAAACGCGCTGAACCTTTACGATGTACCAAAACGGCAATATATTTACCGCTTGGCAACGCTTTTGCCATAGTTTGCAATTGCTCAGGCGAACTGACCTTTTTGCCATTTAACAGTGTAATAACATCCCCACCCATAACCCCCGCTTTGCGCGCTGGCTCGCCTGTGACCCTTTCGACCAACACACCCTCATCCTCATTTAGCGACATCGCCTCACGCGAAACAGCATCCAAAGGTGCTAGCTGCATGCCCAGTATTTCAGGCTTGCTCTCGGGCTGTGACAAAGTCTGCTGAGGCAAGAGCGATTGCGTTATAACACTATCCTCAGTAGGGCGCTCGCCCATGACAAAATCTATTTCTTGACGTTCACGCTGACGCACCACGCCAAGCTTAACTTTGGTGCCGGGCGGGATAACACCGACCATGGCAGGTAGTGCATCCATATTATCTACGGATTTACCATTCACACTGACAATCACATCACCTTCAGACAATTTGCCTACCGCTGGTCCATCGGGTAATACTTGGGTAACTAGTGCGCCAGAAGGTGTCAACATACCAAATGAACTTGCCAAAGTTTGATCTACGCTTTGAATCGATACACCAATCCAACCCCGCGACACTTTACCTGAAGTTTTTAATTGATTAATCACTGTCATGGCTACATCAATCGGAATCGCAAAAGACAAGCCCATAAAACCACCTGAGCGACTGTAAATTTGCGAATTAATGCCAATCACTTCACCATCCAGATTAAATAAAGGTCCCCCTGAATTACCCGGATTAATCGCTACATCCGTTTGGATAAAAGGCACATAAGCGTCCTGTCGGGACAGACTACGGCCTGTAGCGCTAATAATGCCTGATGTCGCACTGGACTCAAAACCAAAGGGCGAACCAATTGCCAAAACCCATTCACCGACGCGCAAATTGGCTGAAGACCCTATTTTCAAGGTTGGCAAAGTACTCGCTTCAATTTTCAGCACAGCCAGATCACTGCGCACGTCGCTACCCACTAACTTAGCGTTAAACTCACGTCGATCGCTCAGTTTAACAATGATTTCATCCGCATTCTCGACCACATGATGATTAGTGACAATATAGCCATCTTCAGACAATATAAAACCAGAACCACGCGCATCATTATCGAAATTAAACGGTGTATTATCAGGATCAAGATCGAAGAAATGCTTCATCAAATCATCTAATAATTGATCTGTACCTGGTGAGCGATAACGATCAGGAATCATCTGCTTGGCAGATACTTTCTGAGTAGCGTGGATATTAACCACACCCGGGGCGGTTGCTTCCACTAGCGCAGCAAAATCGGGAAGATTGGGGCGAGCCTGAACGGCTGTGCCAGCCAATAAAACCATCATTAGCAAGATTAAGACACGGCCAAAAACAGATAATCGCTGGAACAAAACAGGCATCGCAATGCGTCCTCCTGAAATTAAACATGCTCCTTACAATGGCGACTAGTCGACACTTTATCAAGTTTTCTTTGCAGGATTGCGATAAAAAGTAGAATGCTGCAAAGACAAGCATGTTGTTGATGAAATTCCGGGGGCTTACAAGGATATTAATGTCGTTATGCAAAATCAAAGCGACTTGCTTGAAATTGTCCATACGTTGAAACAAGTCATTTGTGTGCAAGGTTAATATTAGGAGAAGCGCTTATGGCAAAGAAAACGCGGCGTGCCCGCATTAATCCAATCGTAACCGCACCCATCCTGCGCAAGGGCGGTGTGCATGAAAAAAGCCAGTCTGCTAAACGGCAAGAAGGCAAACGCCAATTACGCAAACTCGTTGATAAGGCAGGAGCCGATTTCGGCTCCGCCGATTATGCTAGTGCAGGACTTCTTTAAAAGCTAAAAAAATACTTTACAAACTGTATACAAGCTGTAAGTTTGTATCGTAATGAGAAGGCTCACCCCGGAGGAGATCACTATGCCTTGCTACGCCATTGATAATATTCGTCCTGTTGTACATCCTGATGCTTATGTACACCCTAGCGCCGTTTTAATTGGTGATGTCATCATAGAATCAGACTGTTATGTAGGGCCAAGCGCGGTGATGCGTGGGGATTTTGGGCGACTGATTCTGCACAGGGGAGCTAATTTGCAAGATACCTGTGTCATACACGGATTCCCCGGAACAGACACCATAGTAGAAGAAGACGGCCATATTGGACACGGTGCGATCTTGCATGGCTGTCACATTGGGCGCAATGCACTTGTTGGTATGAATAGCGTCATTATGGACAATGCACGGATTGGCGAAGCTTGCATTATTGCCGCCATGAGTTTTGTCAAGGCCAATATGGACATACCTGCAAGGCACTTGGCTGCGGGTACACCAGCGCGTATTTTGCGCGAATTAAAAGAGGAAGAAATAACTTGGAAAGCATCTGGCACTTACGCTTATCAACAATTGGCTAAACGCAGTGCGGCCAGCATGGTAGAAACATTGCCGCTTACCGCCGTTGAAGAGAATCGCCAACGTATTAAAATAGAGGATTTGGTTCCTTTGTATCAACTCAAGCAACAAGAGAAATAGGGCTAAATGCGCCCACTACATACGCTGCAATCAGCACGCTTCGCTAATTGCACGCTTGTCCACTCCAAATGCAAAGCATCAAACAACATGACGCGCCCTATCAAATCACTGCCTACACCCGTTAATAGTTTTAAGGTCTCCAAAGCCTGCATGCTGCCCATGACTCCTAATAGGGGGCCTATGACACCATTTTCACTACAGGTTTGTGGAATACTGCTGACATTGCCATAAAAACAGGCATAACAAGGGCTATCTGGCTGACGACTATCAAACACACTGATTTGCCCCTCCCAGCGAATCGCGGCGGCAGACACCAAGGGTTTTTGCAAAGCAACACAAGCACGGTTAATCATAAGACGGGTTTGCCATTGATCCGTACAGTCTACCACCACATCGACTTGAGTCACTTGCTCATGCAGGCTGTCTTCTGTCAACATCGTTTCTACTAAAGATAACTGCACTTCCGGGTTTAAAGCGCTTAAACGCTCAGCGGCTGACTTGACTTTAGCCACACCTAAATGCGCTGTGCTATGAATAATTTGCCTTTGTAAATTACTGCAATCGACTTGATCGCCATCAGCTAATACCAAATGTCCTACACCAGCAGCGGCTAAATAGAGTGCGACCGGCGAACCTAAGCCGCCTAGTCCAATAATCAAGGCACGAGACTCCAGCAAGCGTGCTTGAGCCGTGACATCCAGTTGCGGCAACATAATCTGGCGGCTATAACGCAATAGCTGTTCGTCGCTTAATGTTAACATGGCTCTGACCTCACCAGTTAAGCACTTGTACTTGCACTCGGTCGCCAGGTTCTATTGTCTCAGCGGCTTCAGGTAGAATAATCAAGCCATTGGAGCGGCTCATAGAGCTTAAAATACCCGAGCCTTGATGGCCTGTTTTTTCCACGACCCAATGACCCTCCTCTTGCCTTACAATACCGCGCTGAAACTCAGTACGTCCCGGACGTTTTTTCAGCCGACTTAAACAAATAGCCTCTATTAACAAAGCTTGATGTGATGTGCCTGTTTCTCCGGCCATTTTTTGCAAGGCAGGTTGAACTAACTGTAAAAAAGTAACCATGACGGCAACCGGATTACCGGGTAAACCAAAAAATTGTGCCTTGCCTAATTGTCCAAAAGCTAATGGACGACCGGGTTTTATGGCCACTTTCCAGAAATTGACCTTTCCTAAGTGATTCAAAAGTGCCTTAATATAATCAGCTTCCCCCACAGACACACCACCAGAAGTAATGACTACATCCGCCACTTCAGCCGCTTGTTGCAAGGTAGTTTCCAGCAAGGCAGGCTCATCCGCCACGACGCCAAAATCCAGTAATTCCACACCTAATGGCTGCAACATGCCATACAGCGTATAACGGTTGCTGTCATACACCTCACCCGCGCCTAATGTTTCCCCTAAAGAACGCAACTCGTCGCCGGTAGAACAAAAAGCTACCCGCAAGGGACGCTTAACCCATATTTCATTAATTCCTAAAGAAGCTAATACGCCTAAATCGGCTGGATTCAAGCGTCGACCCGCCGCCAAAACCGTCGTGCCTTGGCGAATATCCTCGCCCGGATGACGTACATTTTGCCCTAGCTGATGACCTCTTCCTAAACGCACACCAGCATCAGGCAAAAGCTCAACATGTTCCTGCATGACGACCGTGTCACAACCGTCCGGCAGTGTTGCTCCCGTCATAATGCGAACACACTCGCCGCGTTTACAGCACCCCTTAAATGGCATACCCGCTAAAGCCTTACCAATAATGCGATACTCACGAGTTTGTTGCGTGGGTAAATCCTCACCTGCAAGGGCATAACCATCCATTGCAGCGTTTTTATGATTCGGCACATCGATGGGAGAGATAATATCGACAGCTAATATTTTGCCCAAAGCATCACGCAAAGGACGCTTAATCGACTGTGTTATGCCAGATACAGAAGCCAATATACGAGCTTTTGCCTGATCTAGCGACAAGCTTTCCGGGTCGGAGTCATCTGCACAACTGGGTGCTGTTCGAATATCAGTGTTGCTATGATTTGAAAATTGCTTGGTCATTCCGCCTCTCCTGACAATGGCTTGCCATGCACAGTTTGCAAGCGACTTGACTGCAAATGCTCGTCGAGCGACTGCTTAATGCCGAAAACAAAAGTGTGCAGTGATTTAATCAGTTATAATACTTAAGTTCGAGTATTATAAGCAGGTTCAGAGGCAGAGATCATGCAATGTTATAGGTACTGGATTGAAAAGGCAGGCAATACTGCGGTTGAGATTTTTCATTTATTGGGACTGTTCGTGATTGGAGGGACCATTGTCTGGTCTGCTCTTTTTGAATACTTGCGCATTATGGAAAAACACCATGCCAATCTGACAGATATTTTACTGTTGTTCATTTACCTGGAACTGGGCGCGATGGTCGGCATCTTTTTCCGCACCCACCGCTTGCCGGTTATTTTCCTATTATTTATATCCATGACCGCCCTGACACGCTACTTAGCGATCGACCTGAAGCACATGGACAATATGCAGATGATAACCATTGTCGGGGCAATCTTGTTACTGTCGATTGCCACCTTGATATTGCGTTTCAGTGAAAACCGCTTTTCCAACTCGGAAGAAGGTTTACCGCCTGAGAACATGGGATCAAAAGACCAAAAGTCAGATTAAAGTTTCAAACGCGCCGCCACATAATCCACATCTTTATCTCCGCGTCCAGATAGATTGACCAGAATAGATTGGTTTTTATCCAAAGTGGGCGCGGTTTTCATTGCCCAGGCCACCGCATGCGCGCTCTCCAGCGCGGGAATAATCCCTTCAGTGCGTGACAGTTGCATAAAAGCCTCCAGACAGGCCTGATCGTCCATGGCGGTGTATTCAACCCGCCCAAGGTCTTTCAGATAAGCATGCTGCGGACCGATTCCTGGATAATCCAGACCGGAGGCGATGGAATGAACCGGCAGTGGTTCGCCTGCCTCATCCGCCAAGACATAACATTTCATGCCGTGAATTTCGCCTGGCGTTCCTCTGGATAAGGTTGCAGCATGTTCCGCTGTATCCAAACCCTTGCCCGCCGGTTCCACACCCACCATTTTAACCGCTTCATCCTCCAGAAAAGCACTAAACAGCCCGATCGCATTTGAACCGCCACCAACGCAGGCAGTGATATAATCCGGTAATTTGCCACAGCGATCTAGGAATTGTTGGCGGGCTTCACGCCCAATGACCATCTGGAAATCACGCACCATTTTGGGAAATGGGTGCGGACCTACCACCGAACCAATCGCATACAAGGTATTTTGCGGATCTTTCAGGTATTCGGCAAAAGCACTGTCCACTGCGTCTTTCAGGGTTGCCGTTCCCTGCGTGACCGGAACGATTTTACAACCCAGAATCTTCATTTTAGTGACGTTGGGCGCCTCTTTTTCCACATCCACTTGCCCCATGTGAATTTCACAGGAGAGGCCGAGTAAAGCACAGGCCGTTGACAAAGCCAAACCGTGTTGCCCGGCACCGGTTTCGGCAATGACGCGGGTTTTACCCATGTGCTTTGCGAGTAAGGCTTCACCCAGACAGTGGTTGATTTTATGCGCACCCGTATGGTTCAAGTCTTCACGTTTTAGATAAATTTGTGCGCCACCCAGCTTTTCACTGAGGCGTTTGGCATGATAAACGGGACTGGGGCGACCCACATAATCCTGAAGCAAGCCATCCAGCTCTTGGATAAACGCGGGCTGCTGACGAACCTGTTCGTAGGCAGCGTTAATGTCATCCATAATTTTTTTCAGTTCTGGCGGAACACATTGCCCACCATACGTCCCAAAAAAACCATCCTGATCCGGCATCGGGGCAAATTTAAATTGGCTCATACTTTTCCTCCAATCTTTATCTGTTCTCTATCTGTTCAATTTGACCAAACCATCGACTATACGTTAAGCCGCTGGCAAAACCAAGCTCCATAGCTTTGACTAGCGTCTCGCTTCGCCTCAGATCAAACTTGCTACTACCTTGTCTACAGCGCTATGCTTCGCTAATGATCACCACAAAACTCAATGGGAGAAAAAATTCATGAAGATAAACTGGCTCGCGGCTGGCTTGGCCGCTGCTGCATTGTTTACCCTATCGGCTTTTAACTACGTGGCTAATGCGGCTAACCCGGAAAAACCTGAATGTATTGCACCGGCCAAACCGGGGGGTGGCTTTGACCTGACCTGTCGTATTGTCCAAACCGCCATGACCGAAAGTGGCATTATGGAAAAGCCCATGCAGGTGTCCTTTATGCCTGGTGGCATTGGTGCTGTAGCCTATAACTTATTTAATACAACACGCACCGATGATCCGAATGCTATTGTTGCCTTTCGGGTTCTTTGCTCAATATTGCTACGGGCAAATACGGCCAGTGGACAGAAAATGATGCTCGTTTCCTAGCAACAGCGGGTACTGACTATGGTGCCGTTATTGTAAAAGCGGATAGCCCTTATCAAAGCCTAGATGATGTCATGCAGGCTTTGGAAAAAGACCCGCAATCCGTAGTAGTCGGAGCGGGTGGCTCGATAGGCTCGCAAGACTGGATGAAAGCAGCCTTGTTAATGAAAACTAGGGATATTGATCCACGCAATATGCGCTATGTCGCTTTTGATGGCGGTGGTGAATCCATTGCAGCCTTGTTAGGCGACAATATTAGTGTCTATACAGGCGATGTTGCTGAAATGACTGCCCACCTTGAAGCAGGCACGATGCGTATTTTGGCGGTTATGGCGGCAGAACGTCTGCCGGAGCCTTTTGACAAAGTGCCTACAGCCAAAGAACAAGGTTATGATGTTGAATGGCCGATCTTGCGCGGTTATTACATGGGCAAAGCCGTCTCGGATGAGGCTTATAATGCTTGGGTTGATCTATTCAATAGAACCTATGAAACCGAAGCTTTCAAAATCATACAAAAGGACAAAGGCTTGTTCCCGCTCGCTATGTCGGGTGAGGAGATGGATAAATCCATTAAAGAGCGTGTAGCCCGTTTGCGTGACATAGCCACTGACATGGGACTGATCCAAACAGACTAAGTTTGCTTGAGTCCATCCCCTCATAGCGCTCGACTTCACTGGCCTCAGTCAAGTCGGGCAATAAGACAGCTCTCACCAAACTCATCAGGAGAACACTCATGGCAGACAGGGTATTTGCCGGTATCGCCCTGCTGGTTGTGCTTGTATACGGCTGGATTGCCTTTACCCGTATTAAAGCACCTTTCCAGTATGATCCTCTTGGCCCGGAAACTTGGCCACAAATTCTTGCTATTGTTGCAGCCTTATGTAGTCTTTATATTCTGGTGCGCCCAGATGCTGATAGGTTTGACCTCAATAAGCTGAGCCTTTTCAAAGTGGCTGCCATGATCCTACTGCTGATTATTTATGCCGCTTTATTTCAGCCCATCGGCTTTATTTTATCCACTGCTATTTTTTGCACATTAGCGGCGCTGTTATTGGGTGCAGTCTGGTGGAAGGCCGTATTATTCGGCTTAGTTACCGGCATGATTGGCTATGGAATTGGCGATAGATTACTGTCTTTAAATTTACCCGATGGCTTACTGTCGTCCCTATTTTACCTGTTTTAAAGGAGTCTCATCATGGATGCTATTTTACAGGGACTGGGGCAGGGCTTTGCTGTCGCATTGGATCCGATCAATCTAGCATTGGTTTTGGGGGGGTGTTTTTTAGGTACTTTGATTGGTGCATTACCCGGTATAGGGCCCATTAATGGTGTTGCCATTTTATTGCCCATTGCTTATAGCTTGGGTTTACCTCCCGAATCTGCATTGATTTTATTGGCTGGAATTTATTACGGCGCGGAATACGGTGGACGGATTTCATCCATTCTGCTTAATGTGCCCGGCGATGCTGGCGCGGTCATGTCCACCTTGGATGGCAACCCAATGGCCAAACGTGGGGAAGCCGGACGCGCCTTGTCTCTGTCTGCTATTGCCTCCTTTGTTGGTGGCACGATTGCTGTTATTTTAATGACGCTGTTTGCTCCATTACTGGCCAGCTTTGCCGTCAAATTCAGTCCTGCGGATTATGTGGCTTTAATGGTATTTGCATTTACTTCGCTGGCGGCGCTAGTCGGTAAAAATGCGATTAAAACCTTATTGGGTGCTGTATTAGGCCTAATGATTGCTTCTATTGGCATTGATGCAAATACCGGCGTAGTGCGCTTTACCTTCGCCAGCCCTGACCTCATGGCGGGCATTGATTTTTTGGTTATTGTTATTGGTTTATTTGGCATGGCGGAGCTACTGCACCTAGTCGAAGCCCAAGCGGTAGGCAAGCTTAAGCTATTGGATATAGGCAAAAGTTTTGTCAGTTGGAAAGATTTAATCGCAGTACGTTGGCTTATATTACGCGCCTCGCTCATAGGCTTTTTAATCGGTGTTTTGCCCGGCACGGGTGCATCTGTCGCCTCAGCCGTCACTTATGGCACGGAAAAGCGCCTAGCAGGAGAGTCTGGCAAAAGTTTTGGCACAGGTGACATTCGTGGCCTAGCCGCACCAGAAGCAGCCAATAATGCCTCGGCAGGTGGTGCTATGATTCCCATGTTGACTTTGGGTATTCCTGGCTCTGGTACGACGGCTATCTTATTAGGTGCATTATTGCTGTTTAATATCACACCTGGTCCGGTCATGTTTCAGCAGCGCCCAGAGATAGCATGGGGTCTGATTGCTTCTATGTATATTGGTAATGTGGCACTACTGGTCATCAATCTACCTTTGGTGGGTTTATTTGCACGCCTACTAACGATTCCACAGCAATACCTAAGCCCTATGATTGCAGTATTAGCTTTCATTGGTGTGTATTCGGTTGTAGGTAATCCATTTGATTTATATATGATTATTGGTTTGGGTCTGCTGGGTTGGCTATTACGCAAGCTGGGCTTTTCCTTAGCGCCCGTTATTCTAGGTGTGGTGTTGGGGCATTTATTTGAAGATAATCTGCGCCGTGCTTTGTCCATTTCCGGGGGGGATTGGTCAATCCTGTGGCAATCCATGAATAGCCTGATCTTATATATACTGGCTGTTTTGGTCGTCATCATTCCACTGGTTTTAAGTCGACGCAATGCAAAACAGATGGCACAATATTAATAAGCCGGTTTGGGTTTGGCGGTTGAACAAGTCTTTCGCCGAATAAACCTTATTAATAAGCCGGTTTGGGTGGCGGTTGAACGAGTCTTTCGCCGAGTAAACCTTCAAAATATTGTTGTATACGCGGCTGGTGAACACCCAGAATCTGAATGCCGACTCCCCGTGCAGCTCCCCGTGCTGTATTGGGCGGTGTAATCCATACGACACAGCCAGGTACTTTAGCCTTTTGCTTTTCGCTGAGCAGATTAACTTCTAAAACAACTTTGTCGCCAAAATCGAGATCTTGTTCACAAGGTATAAAAATTCCACCACCTCTAATCATGGGCATGTAGTGGTTGTGGAGAGCGGTTCTATCCGCTAAAGACAATAATAATCGAACGGGTTCCATAAAGCCTTGTTTGTATTATTAATTAGCTAGACTGACCCATAAAGCTAACATATTTTCCACAAATAAGCGTGCATTCAATGGATGGGCGGCTAAGCGTTTCAAGTCTAATAGTTGATCATACAAAGTCCATACGTGCTTGGCAGGCAAAACGGCTTGTAAGCGCGTAATAATGTCGCTCGGCTCTCCCTTTTCTATATTAGCTTGTTGGCGGCTTATTTCATGCAAATACCTTAATTGCCAATCCAGTAATATTTGACGGGAATGCTTTTCCCATTGAGCAGATAATTCAGCCAAGCCACTCCTGCCTTCAATAGCTGCTAATAAGTGCTCAGCGAATAATTGCTGTTCTGCCAGTTTTGCACCATTATCCTGCTCCAGTGCAGCTAAGGGGCGATAATACGCTAGTTTTAATAGCTTTTCCGGGCTTTGTATTGGATTTTGCTGTTCTAGCCAACGCATACTATCGGCCTTACGCGGCAGTAACAGCCGAAAATGCTGGCAACGGCTCAGTATCGTAGGCAACAGATTGGCAGGATGTGTGGTGAACATTAAAATATGTGTATTGGCAGCCGGTTCTTCCAATGATTTCAGCAAGCTATTTGCTGCATTCATATTCATTTCGCCCGCATGAGGTAGTAATGCAATACGGTGGGGGCTGTAACTACAACTTAGCTCTAAAAAACGTGTTAATTCACGTATCTGATCAACACTGATAACCTGTTTATCATCCGCTAATTGCACCACTAAAAAGTCGGGATGCGCAGCGGCGGCTTGCACCTGACAACTACGACACCGTCCACAAGCGAAACCATTATCATCTGGTGCAGTGCATAATAAGGCCTGTGCCAAGGTTTCAACCAAGGCAAAATGCCCACAAGCATCCTGCCCACTAAATAACAAAGCATGCGGTAAACATCCAGACTGACGTACTTCATTGAGTTGTTGCCAAACTATTTGGTGCCAAGGGTAAATCATACGTGAACCTGATCGGAATCAGCCTGCAACAAGCTATTCAGCACCTGTTTTAATTGTGCTTGTACCTGATCCAATGGAGGATTGGCATCAATAATATGATATTGCTGTGGAAATGCTTGCGCACGTTGTAAATAAACTTGGCGCACTCGTTCAAAAAAAGCACGCTGCTCCTGTTCAAAACGGTCAGTCTCACCCCGTTGGCGAGCCCGTGCTAAACCTGTTTCCACCTCTAAATCAAATAGCAAGGTCGTATCTGGACGAATATCACCTTGAACCCAAGTTTCTAATGCAGCAATACGCGCTTGAGAAAGCTGGCGACCACCGCCTTGGTACGCATAGCTGGCATCAGTAAAACGATCACAAATCACCCAGATCCCTTGGGCTAAGGCTGGCAAAATAGACTGATGCAAGTGTTCATTGCGGGCTGCAAACATTAAGAGTAATTCAGTATCAGCTTGCATGGCAGCTAGCTTTTTATCCAGCAAAACGGCACGAATCGCCTCCCCGACTTCTGTTCCACCCGGTTCACGGGTTTGAATGAGCTTTACTCCCTGCTGACGCAGGTAGTCGACGACAAAACGAGCATTTGTAGTTTTGCCCGCGCCTTCACCACCTTCTAGGCTAATAAAGCGGCCACGCTTTGGCATTAATGATCCCCTTTATAACGTCTGCTATTGCCATTCAATTGATACTGAATAACCGCTTTGCGATGCTCTTGGTAAGTTTTGGAAAAATAATGGCGACCATCCCCTTCACCCGTTGCGACAAAATACAAATAATCACTCTCGGTGGGATGAAGCGCAGCCTCAATAGCTTCGCGCCCGGGCATAGCAATAGGCGTAGGAGGCAAACCAAAACGGGTATAAGTATTATAAGGTGTATCGGTTTTCAGGTCACGCTTGCGAATATTACCCTGATAAGCCTCCCCCATGCCATAAATCACCGTGGGATCAGTCTGTAATTTCATACCTTTTTCCAGACGGTTCAGAAAAACACGCGCAATAATGGGCCGTTCTTCAGCAACACCGCTCTCCTTTTCAATAATCGAAGCGAGTATTAATGCTTCATAAGGGGTACGAATATGAGGATTTGGATCACGCTTTTCCCAAGCCTGTAACAAGTAATCACGCATGGCTTTATAAGCACGTTTTAAAACCTCCTCATCCGTCGTTCCACGCGGAAAATAATAAGTATCTGGCATAAACCAACCTTCTGGGTGGTCAAATTCATCGCTGCCAAGGCGCGTCATAATCTGCTGGTGATCGTTATAATCATTATCGCTTAATACATGCTCTAGTAACGCTTGTGCCTGCACAGTTTGCACCATTTGCTGATAATTACGCCCTTCAATCAAGCGCACAGCATATTGTAGCGTTTTACCTGATACAAAACGTTCCAATACTTGTGGAACTGTCATACCTGGGTTCAGTTCGTATTCGCCTGCTTTAATTTGTGAAGCTTGGCCGCTTAATCTAGCATAAGCCACCATCAATAAATCAGCCGACAAATACTGGGTTTGAGGCAAATAAGCCTGTTCGTTTAAACGTCGCGCAATCTGCCGAATATTGCTACCAGAGGCAACCGTAAAGGTAGTGTTATGTTCACTCAGGGTGAGCGGCTGCTGCAAAAACTGTTGATATTGGTAATAAGCATAAGCACCAACGCCCAGTATTAACAGCAGTAAGACGGTGAGACTAATGAATAAAATACGTTTCATGTTACTTTATTAGCTAATAGTTGTAATTGCTTGATCAGTGGCGGAAAGCCAGCTAATCGCGGTGGTTGCGCTAAATGCGCTTCCAGCAATAATGTTTTTCCTTGCCGTACTGCCAAGGTTTCCCATCAGCCATTACCATACAGCAGACCGCAATCCTGCCAAAGGCTTGCTGCGGGTGAGGCTTGAGAAGACTTTATCATTCTGGTCTACTCGGTGGTAGATAATTGGTTCAGTCAATTATACCAACCTCTAAGCCAGCGGGGTCATCCACCTGCTTTTACAGATGCTGGAGTTGTCATGAAGCTGTGTAACTTTAGGCGATTTTTTTGTGAATTACTGGGTGCATTTATGGATGGTGTGTGCGATGGTATTGTTGCCACTGTCGATATGGCAGATGCTTAAAGTCAATCGTGAGCAGTGGGAAGATGTTAAAACTAATGAGTGAGGTTCACTGTGACTGAGTTACGTCATGACTGGGCGCTGGAAGAAATCCAGGCGCTGTTTG
>PDPH01000045.1 GCA_002747435.1 Pseudomonadota bacterium | reverse complement strand
GACCCACTCCACACAGTAGGTAATAACCTTCTGCGCTTAAAGCTGTAAAGGTTTGGTTGCTTTTGTCGACCGCTTTAATATCCGATCCCATGTGGCCATCGCAAGAAAAAGCCACAGTATTACTTTGGAGAAAGGGCCAAGTGATCAGGTTTCCTAGTAGACCATCAACTAGCAACACCGTATTATCAGGGGTAAATTGCAATTTCACATAGGTCATGCCGCCAGGATCAAAGTAGTTAAAAGGCACAGCCTCATACTGCAAAACACCTGTTTTTGTATTCCATATTTTGAGCGTATTATCACGTTCTTTATAACCATGGGAAGTGAGTAAGGCAAACCAACGGCTATCATGGCTAAAGGCATATTCTTGGCGAACTATATTTGGATATCCCCTGTATTTATCAACCTCTGCTGGCAGTGGTGCTTTAAATTCATCCAGTGAAGTACTCACTAATTGAAAGTGCGGTTCAGTCAGTATGGGAGTAGCCTCACTGGAAGCGGAGGCTATTGCCAACGGTGAAATCACTAACAGAATAATGATGATTCGTTTGAGAATTTTCATAAAAAAATATAGGCTCTGCCAAAAAAGTAACAGGTGTTAGTCTTTGTCTGTTCGACTGAGGGTGAGTAGCATTTATTTGCATAGCCTGAAGATCCTTTTCATTGAGAAGCATACTCATTGAAAATAGGCCATTCTGAAATACTTTAGATCTGCAAAAGACGAAAGGTAGAAAAACAGAGATAAACTGCGGCACAGCCGCTACATCCCGATACGGCCGTAACACTTTCCCTTTGCAGGTTGCCAGCACCTTACCGTCTGGGCTGATGGCAAACACACCGCCTGCTAAGGTTTGCAGTTTTTCCTTACAGCATTGCAGAAGCCGTTGCTAACTTGGCAGCAAATGCTAAAAAGGCTAAACCTGTCCCACCGGAGGAGGCGGCACTTAAACGCCGTCGCTTGCGAAACGCCGCCGCTAAATAACTGCCGCCATAAATCAAGCTCGCTAAATAGATAGCACTAAAAAACTGCAAGGTTATAGCCAAAATCAGGAAAGGAATGACCGGATCGGGATAAGCCGGATCAACGAACTGCACGAAAAAAGACAGGAAAAATAACATAGCTTTGGGATTGAGCAAGCTCACCAACAAGGCTTTGCTATAAGGCGATTCACGAGTCAGCTTAAGCTTCATAGGCTCTTGCATCACTTCTTGTAAGCTAGTATGGCGCGGCCAACTGCGCACCGCCCCAATAACCAAACGCAAGCCAATATAAGCCAGATAAATTGCCCCGGCGTATTGCAGAATATTAAACAATAATGGATACGTCTTCAGCAGCGTCACCGCCCCAGCAGCCGAGGCAAACATTAATATTGTATCACCCGTAAAAATACCCAGCGCAGCCGTCCACCCCGCCTTTACACCCCGCTGTGCGGACAGCGCCAAGACATATAAAGAATTGGGTCCGGGCAGCAATATAATCATAATCGTGCCCAAGACATAGGTGAGATAATTAACAACGCCAAACTGCTCCATTACATCGCCCCAAAACAGTTAACACACAGATAGCACCTAGATTTGACGCTACAAATTAACGATTCATCCCTACCGTACCACTTCTGGAAAATGGCACTTTTAACATAGGCAAGCTGACTGCACCTTGCAAATCATAATTAACACTACCCAAACCTACCACCCCAGGCAGTAAACCGACTAACTCTTGAAAACCCACCCGCACGGGAATGTCCAAAGCAACCGGCTGATTAGGTCGCAAAGTAAGCGATTGCGCTTGCTCACCATTCGCTACAGTACGACCATTCAAACGCAAAGCATATTCCACCCCACGTAATGGAATGGCTACGGGATTCGGATTGGTTACATTCAAGCGTAGTAAAGCCGTTCCCTGCGTCATGCTAACATCCTGCAATAATACATCTTGCACACTAACACGCGGCGCTTGTATTAGATTGGCCAGACCAGCCGCATTGCTACAAGCGCTGAGCAATAAACTCAAAACGCATACAAGGAAATAATTTTTTTTCATGTTAAGCCCTATTCAATTAATGATTCCCTAATGTTTGTAAACCCTCCCCCCAAGCCCCCTCAACAAGCCATTACTTCTGCTAAGGCTAAGAAAGGGCGTTGGGGTATGAGGACATTCAAGCGATAAACTTCAAACATTTTGTATTTTAATGTTGGGGAATTTAGCACTGTAGTCTTTAGCCTGTTTCGCCAGTTTTGCGGCGGCATGGCGGCTAATATCTCGATAAATTCCAGCGACTTGACCTTGTGGATCAGCAATCACCGTCGGATGACCGCTGTCCACTTGTTCACGAATACTGCGCTCTAAAGGCAAACCACCCAAATAATTAACATGATATTGCTCGGCCATAGCCTGGCCACCGCCTTCACCAAAAATATGTTCAATATGGCCGCAACTACTGCAAACGTGCATACTCATATTTTCGACAATACCCAAAATAGGCACTTCGACTTTTTCAAACATTTTCAGACCCTTGCGTGCATCCAGCAAAGCAATATCCTGTGGTGTGGTAACAATAACAGCCCCTGATACTGGAATCTTTTGTGACAAGGTTAATTGTATATCTCCTGTCCCTGGTGGCAAATCGACCACCAAATAATCCAATTCACCCCACTGCGTATCGTTCAATAATTGCTCCAAAGCCTGTGTCACCATAGGACCACGCCAAATCATTGGTGTATCTTCTTCAATCAGGAAACCAATCGACATGGCTTTAATACCATGATTCTGCATAGGCTCTAAAGTCTTACCATCTTTGGAGAGTGGCCGCCCCGTAATACCCAGCATACGTGGCTGACTAGGACCATAAATATCAGCATCCAAAATACCTACACTGGCACCATCGGCTTGTAATGCCAATGCCAAGTTAACCGCTGTCGTTGACTTACCGACCCCCCCTTTACCAGAAGCAATGGCAATAATATTTTTAATCCCAGCATGGCGTTTGACACTTTTTTGTACCGCGTGCGCCTGAATATCCTGAGTCACTTGCACAGTAGCACTCTCCACGCCTGTCATGGCTTGTAGACGCGATTGAATTTCCTGTTGTAACGCTTCCCGATATTCACCCGCTGGATAGCCTTGGACAATCTGTACGGATACCTGCTGACCCTGAATATCAATGCTTTTTACAGCCTTCGCTGACACAATATCCTGCTCCAGATAGCGATCCTGTACTTCGCTTAGCAGCGCCTCAAGTTGATCGCGCGTCACTTCCGTCATGCCGGACTCCTCTTGCAATGTTAAATAAATGGGCTGGATTCTACATCATTCAAACCAGGGTTCGAAATAAGTACTTATTCTGAGGTGGATCAGATGAGGTGCAACAAGTATGCAACAAGTAGCCGCTCTTATAGCAGCACGCGCTCAGCAATTAGCAGTCAACAAACAAAGCAGCGCTCCCGATGAAATAGCAGCGTTACACTTATTAACTAAAGAGGTACAACAGGTAAAACAAGAATTTAAACTTCAATAAAAGAGGCTCAAACGACTTTCGTTCTAGCGACAAGCTTAGTCTAGTCTGAGTAGGAATAAATCCTACTCAGACTACTTAGCCTTGTAAGGCTCACTTAGTGACCATTAGCCGATAAGGTAAAGTCATCTAGGTAAAGATACTGATCATGACTTGGTGCCCATTCAGCGGTACTTCCACCAAAAAAGACCGAGAAGAGGAATCGTTCGATTTTTAGATCATCGCCATAGCGGAAACGCATCTCACGCTTATCCAATACAGTACGTCCATTAATCCAAGTGTGCACCATGCCGTCCCGTTTACCGGGGGCATTCAGCCGCACAAAGGTTTTAACCTTATACCACTTACCGCGTTCAACTTTTGGCATGTCCCATTCGATAAAATCACCAAAGTGACCCGGTTGATCCATGTGGTACACATACTGCCCTAGCTTGCCTTCGCGGTTCCACATAGCACGTACACTCCAGCCATTCCTGCCATCAGCTTTCCCACCACCACTGCGCGCACGATCACTGCCAATACCAGGCAACTTGCCACCCAGTACAAAATCAAAGTGCTCAGGAAATTTAAACCAATAAGAATAATACATGCTGTCCATCTCAGCCCCTATTTTGGGCTTCCAATTGATACAGCTATCATCGGTAACACAACCCGCCAACCCTTTTTTCAAAGTAACTCGTAAAGCATGATCGCGCCCAGTACGTGATTGCGTACCATTAACAATCGCCAGATTATTGAGTCCCATCCCCCACTCAGGGCAGTTCCAGTCACGAAAATAATCTTTCTCCAGATAATGTCCTAACTGATTTTGATCAAAGCTCACCCGTAATGGTCGCCCTGAAGAGAGTGGTGTAGCACCTGTACACAGTGCATTTAAACGAAACGGCTTGTAAGACAGATTCTCGCCTACGGTCTGTGGCTTACGCCGAGGAGGCTGCAAACTTTCCAAATAAGCCCATACAGGATGGTTTTTGGGTGGATTAGCGCAACCGTTGTACAATACCAGCACTTTATCCCACACTTGATCGTGTGGATTCCACTGCAACTTAGCCGCCATATCGTATGGCTGATCAGGATGTTGTGCAGCAATAATACGGACACCGGGGCCAGCCACAAGCTTTTTGTTCCCCGCATACAAACAGGACGGCGCAACCAGTGCCAGTGCAATTAGCATCATAAGTATTTTTTTCATGAATTAACTTAGCCCTAATTTTAATGAGAGTAGCCCGAAAAAAACAGGGAGCACTTTAAGCAAATCCTTGCAATAGATTCAGCTAAAAAAGCCCCTCAATCCCTGTTATGCTTACTTTATAGCGAATAAAAGTCTGTCGCAATGTGTAAAATTTTCAACACCTTGTATCGAAATTACGACAAAGGCTCTAAATTGATCACAAATACAAAAACTTCCCGTACTGCTCTACATAAGAAAATTTTGCAACATCAAGCAAAATTACGCCAATGTGAGTGCTGCCCAGCAATGATCCGCCCAGTGATTGTCAGTGACCCTGTGCTGGCAAGCATTTTATTAGTAGGACAAGCACCCGGCCTACACGAAGCCAAAGTGGGCAAGCCTTTTGGGTGGACAGCCGGAAAGACACTATTTCAATGGTTCTCTCAGATTGGATTAAATGAGACACAATTTCGTGAGCAAGTTTATATGGCGGCAGTTTGTCGTTGCTTTCCGGGTAAACAGCCCAACAAAAATGGCAAGCGTGGCGGGGATCGCGTTCCCTCAGAACAGGAAATAGCTCATTGCCGTCCTTGGCTGGACAAGGAGTTAAAGCTATTAAAACCCCAACTACTTCTAGCTGTGGGCAAGTTGGCCATTAGCCAGTTTATGCCGGTTGAACGTTTAGTCGATGTGGTTGGTCAAACCCGTAAACTTATCTTGGAAGATCATCAACTAGACATTATTGCCTTGCCCCACCCATCCGGTCTATCTACTTGGCATCGTATGGAACCCGGCAAAACCTTATTGCAAGAAGCTTTGGCGCTTATTGCCGCACATCCCGCCTGGCAAGCTGCGCTGAACAACTATCGTTAAAATACTATCCAAGCCTGCCTTGTCGCTTGTTTTGGAATAGTTTTGGAGAAATCATGAAACCAAGTAACGCACTGATTTATTTACAGATGATTGTATGTATTACATTGCTTAATGTTTTGCACACAGCATCTGCATCAGCTACAAATAGTAAGCTAGAGACTCAAACTATTTTGGTATGGGGCGACAGCCTAAGCGCTGCTTATGGCATTGCCATTGAAAAGGGCTGGGTCAACTTACTGCAAGAACGTTTAAATACACTAAAACCTGAACAATTCAAACTGGTTAACGGCAGCATTAGCGGGGAAACTACGCATGGTGGCCTCACACGCTTACCCAAAGCGCTGACTGATTTTCAGCCGGATTATGTCTTATTAGAGCTGGGTGCTAATGATGGTTTACGAGGCATGTCCCCCCAGCTTATGCACAAGAATTTGCAAGCAATGCTGGAGCAGATACTAGCCATCGACGCAAAGCCTGTGTTAATTGGCATTAAACTGCCACCTAATTATGGCGCTGCTTATAACACACGGTTTGAAAAAGTCTATGTCGATCTGGCCGAACAATACGAGCTTCCCATAGTACCGTTCTTGCTAGAAGGCGTGGCAGAAGATTTTGATCTAATGCAGGCAGATGGCTTGCACCCTACCGCAGAGGCTCAACCGATAATATTGGAGCATGTCTGGAAAACATTGAGCGAAGTGCTGGGGATGCAAGATGCTGTCAGGGATCTTCCCAACTAGATCCATCAGACTACGCTGTAGTCTAGACTGCCCATCGCATCGGTCACATAAATAAAAAAGCCGAAGAGCTGAAAGGCTTTATGATTGAAGTTAATTATGAAGATGAACTCTTAGTCGGTCAGCCAAAAGAATAATTCTTTTTACAAACAACGACACTCAGCTTGCAGGATTTACAAACATTTCAGAACCAATTTCCTGCTTTATTAGATGCAGATCGGTTTGTTTGAGTTGACCAGTACAGTGTTATAGTCTCTATGTTTGAGGAGCTAGTTATTCTAGCTCCCCATGTCATTTAGGAATTACTTAGCAAAATAGTGTTTATACCATGCTTGCTCGGCTCCATTTAAGTGTTGGCTCGGTAATCCTGGACGTTTAAGAGTTGTGCTCCACATCAATAAATCTCCTTTTAATGCAACAGCGATGTCTGGCCGATCATGAATATAGTTTTTGTTTTCATGCTCAGGATTATTAAGATCAAACAAATATTCTCCATATGAACCAGCATTAAGATATTTCCAATTATCTTTACGGATAGCTGCTTGATTCCAGAAACGCCAATAGAGATTTCTTTTTAATTTTCGATCAGGATTTTTTAAATAAGGTATTAAGTTAACACCATCCATGCTGTCAGTATTAATACCTGCTAATGCAGCTGCTGTTGTGGAAGCATCAATCGATATAACTGGCTCATTGTAAACTAAACCACTAGGTAAATGGTTCTTCCAACGTACAATAAACGGTATCCGAATTGCACCTTCAGTTAACATTCCTTTCTCGCCAACCCACGGATCATTTAAAGAACCATCCCAATTAGGATCAGAATTAGTTAGTGGTAGATCTTCCTTGTTGATCGCTAAAGGTGCTCCATTATCACTGATAAAAAACACAATCGTATCATCATCAATGCCATTTTGGGTCGTGATTTAGATGCGTTGAAAACTCTATTGTTGTACACTTTCAAATTTTACACTTAATTGAGGTTTTCTAATGGCCAGCGTACTCGTCAGT
>PDPH01000044.1 GCA_002747435.1 Pseudomonadota bacterium | reverse complement strand
CTGGAGCTGGAGCTGGAGCTGGAGCTGGAGCTGGAGCTGGAGCAATGCTAGGCTCAGAGTCTGACTTTTCAATAGCTTTATCGTCGAAAATTATTGTAGCCTCTGGAGCCACCATAAAAGCTTCAACGCGCGCTATTTCTGCCTTAACCTCATCATCACTTTCAGTCGCTGTTAAAAAGAAATTAAGACGCTCACCGACATAATCCACAGACCGAACCAACAAACTCAGCAAGCCATCATTGACCGGCAATTTGCCATCCAAAACAGCATTGAGCATGTTTTCATGCGCCCAAGCATAATCCCCCATCGCCAAAGCACCCGCCATGCGCCCGCTACCTTTAAAGGTATGGTAAGCACGCCGGATGTCCTTTAGGGTGTCCTTGTTACGTGTTACTTGCCAATCGGGCAACCACTCAACTAGATTTTCATAAATCTCATTGATTTCTTCGACAAAAATCTCATAAATATCGTCACCCAGATTTGCCCGCAAGACTCCCGCTGCATCTGTTTCATTGTCAGCATTATTCATCATAGTAGTATGCTGTCCGCCCAAACCCTGTCAGTTTGTACGCCTTCATGCGTGTTGCAACAGGCTTTGATTGCGTAACTTTTGATAAAGTGTCGAAGGTGCCATAAGCCGCGCTTTTTTCTTATTTTCCAGCTCAAGCCTACCCTCTTCTACTTTTGCTTCAGTCATTAAATTAAGGACGGTGTATTGATCCAACTGCCGTAAGTGCACAAAGCCAATAGACAATAACGGCAAATAATCTTCTTTATGATTAATACAAGACAGAATAGCTTCCAGTAATGTCATTAAGTCAGCAATACAGTCAATTTCTTCCTTGGAAGGCTGCCTGGGTTTAGACAATAAATCCTTACTCAGATAAACCTTTATCCCAAATACCAAAGGTTGTACTTCCTTATAGCCCATGACATCAAGCGTGCCATTGATTTGATAAAGAATTTTGACAGCAGCTTCCAAGTGATTAAAGACAGTGGTATCTTGCGAGAAAGCCACTATTTCAACTTGGGCACGTGCTAAGGAAATCATCGCTGTACGTGCTACTTCACGGTTAACGCCTAAATCCTCTGCACTCGTGGCACCACTAAAGAAAATTTCCTCGGTGCGATCAAAACCACTGTCAGCATATTCACGTAATAAAGCTTCTAGCTTCAAATAATGCTCGCTGGTCTTTTTGAGCAATAGTCGATCAACTTGGGCATCCGTTGCAGCGTTGCTAGCTGCTTCTTGTTCAATCGCCAACTCTTCAGTCAAAGAAGCAGCCATCCCCAATCCCAACATACCCAGCGCTTGCGCGAGGCTACGTGAACGCTTGGCAATATCTGCTAAGGCACTATTACCCAACTCCTGTTTCTCTAGACTTTCCACTTGTCCCATCAAAACATTCAGCTCTTCCTGCATAGTGGCAGAAACAGCCTGCCACAACTCACGCCCGGGCATCGTGTAGTAACGACGCAATTCATCCAGCGTTTCGCCGCGAGGTAGATAGAGATCAAGATGGTAGGCTTCTTTAACCGCAGCAAGCATACCGCCGCCATTTTCCGCCAGACCGACATAATACAGAAGGTTTTTTAATAATTCGTCTGATAGTGACTCGTTATAAGCAACTTCATCCAGCTCCGCAAATTGCTGAATCTCGCGTTCCATACGCCCTAGAAGCATTTTGACCGCAACACTGTGTTCCAGACGCTTTTGTTCCAAGGCTTGCATCAAAGCGCCTACAACCCACCAGAGTGAGCGCAAACGCTCTTTCTTATGCAAAAGCAACATATTGACCGCGACTTTGCGGGCTGACTTCAAGCTTTCGACGGGCTGATCATTATTATACCAACCTAATAAAGCTTTTTGCAGATAAAAGCGTAAACGACGAATTGCCTGCTCACGCTCATCACCCGCCAATGCACGGTACTTATCAGTACCAATTTGTTCATTGGTCACAGAGCCTTCTGCTGGTAAAAATACCAAATGTTCTGATAACAACTCTGCATCACGGGCGGCACGTAGATTATTCAAAGTTGGTAACACAATGACTGGAAGATCAGCATAACCTTCATGTAAGTGCCGCAAATACTCTGTTAGGCGTAACAAACCATCAGCTACTGCCTGACAAGCATCAGACCAGTTACTGACTTCATCTTTGCGAATAGCTTCCATTAGCAGGAAAATCTCGCGCGCTAGCTTATATGCGCCTTCAGCGCCCAAAACATCCAATACCCCGACAACATCACGATACTGTTCCTGCGCAGCATCCAATTGAACCTGTTCACGCTCATCAGTATAGGCAGTGAAAAACTGGCGCGTATTTTCCAACAATTGCTCAGTTTCATCGAGTATCCAGCCAAGACGGCTAGACAGGCTTGACTTGTCTGAAATCATACCGCTAACCCTCTTGTTTTTTGCTCTGCGGTTGTCACGCTTTTCTTCATTATGTATGCCCTTTCTAAACCTCATCCACCCTTCGATAGAGTGAAGTCTGCAATTGAACGCCGCAATTCCGCTGCTGTTTCATTCAGGTTGGAAACCAATTCGGTGGCTTCCTTACTGTATTGCTCCGTATGCATGGTAGCGGCCTGAATAGACTTCATCGTTTTAGTTACCCGATTTGCCATATCCGCCTGCTTACTGGCAGCATCCGAAATATTTGCAATTAAGCGAGCCAAACTCGTGGAGACATTTTCCACTTCATCCAGTGCCTCTCCCGCTGATTCAGCATTTTTGGAGCTAGCCACCACTCTTGCTGTGGTTTGCTCCATAGAGGCAATAGCTTCCTGCGTATCGGTCTGAATCGTGCGTACCAATACATCAATCTTGCGGCTAGCCTCAGCTGAACGCTGTGCCAATTGTTGTACTTCTTCAGTCACTCTTTCAAAACTGCGCCCACCATCCGATGCTCCCGACATCTGAATGGACGCATTGAGCGCTAAAATATTAGTTTGCTCTGCTATGTCATTCATTAGTTTTACAATGCCACCGATTTCCTGGGAGCTTTCCCCTTGGCGCTTAATACGCTTTGAAGTGGCCTGTATTTGCTCACGAATAGCCACCATATCAGTAATAGCATTACGTACAGTTCGTGCACCTGCTTGCGAAATTTCCAGCGACTTGCGAGCCACCTCGGTTGAGGCAGTAGCATTACGCGAAATCTTTTGAATCGAATGCATCATGGCAACAATGGCAGAGGATGCTAGCGATATTTCCTCAAACTGCCGTGTACTAGCGCGCGATAATTGCGATAAACGCTTATCAGCTACCCTGGCATAACGGGTCAAACGCCCAGAAGTATCATCAATCTTAATGACTAACTCTCGTAAAGCATCCACGGCATAATTCACCGAGTCAGCAACCGCACCTGTTATGTCTTCGGACACCGTAGCTCGAATGGTTAAATCGCCTTCCGCCAAAGTACTCATTTCATCTAGCAGACAAAGAATGGCTTCTTGCTGCTTACTTTCCATTGCCAACCATTCACGCTGTTGGCTATGAAACTGAAGTAATAAAAAACCCAACCAAGACACGCTGCCCAAAGCCAGTATACTTAATACAAATCCGGCCTGACGCAGCCCAATCGGACTAAACAGACTATCACCAAACAAAAAAAGCAGTGCCATCAATAAAATACAAACCATCAAGATACCCGTTGGAATCAAGATTGTTTTTCCTGTCACCGGCTTAAGCGAAAATCGTTTAGACTTATCCATTATTCTTATTCATGTGTTGACGGCATCATTGTCTGGAATACCACGCTGCTCGAAACTGTCCATCAAACGCTTTACTTGCAGCATGGGTATGATTTCGTGTTCAACTTCAATACATTGCTCAACATAGCCCTTCCAGTGCTCCATATCCTCTGAAATCAGTGTGATAGATGTACTGTCAGACCAGATGTAGCGGATGCCACCCAATTCATCAATGCGTAACCCAAACCACTCTTCTTGTCCCTGTACTACCAAAATGCGGGATGCCGGACTGACTATCGAATGACGCTTACCGAAAAAAAAAGATTGTGCATCAATTACATTCAGTAATTGCCCACGAAAATAACCTACTCCCAACATCCAAGGTGGCATACCTAGAACTTTGGTAAGTCCAGTTGGCGGAATAACCTCGTCCACTTCATCTTGTCGAATGACACACTGCGTGGAACCAATTCTCACCAATAGACCTGTCCATGCTTCCAGCGGTTTTTGCCCCTGTTGAGCACCATTATCTAGGCGCTTCTTTTCTCGCAACAAGGCTAAACCTACAAGTAGTTCATAAGGGCTTATCATGCCGTGTAGCCCCATTCAAATTGCTACCGATAGCTTTCAGCAATACCGAACCTTCAACAGGCTTGACCAGATACTCCTTAGCTCCCTGACGCAAGGCCCAGCGACGATCGACCTCGCCCCCTTTAGAGCTACAAACAATAATAGGAATATGCTGTGTCAACTCATTACGACTCAGCTCACGAGTCGCCTGAAAACCATTCATGGTCGGCATAACAACATCCATTAGAATCAGATCTGGTTGCAGCTCTTTAGCTGCATCAATACCTTGTATTCCATCTTTAGCGATGTTTACGTTATAGCCATGCCGTTCCAACAATGACTTAAAGATGTGTGACTCGGTTTGAGAGTCATCAATAATGAGTACTAACTTGGCCACAACTTAATCATCCTCAGTCATAGCGACCGTCTGTGCACCTTTATTATTGACTTCCCGATGCTGTTTAATGACATCACTTTCCAATGCGGCCAACATATCATCGCGCGTAAATGGCTTGGTTAAATATCTGTCTGAGCCAGCTAAGCGTCCTTTAGCAAGATCAAACAAGCCATCTTTACTGGATAGCATAATGACAGGTATATCCTTGTATTGGCGATTTGCCTTAATCAAGGCACAGGTCTGATAACCATCCAGACGCGGCATCATGATGTCCACGAAAATGACATCTGGCTTGAATGAAGCAATGACAGGTAATGCTTCAAATCCATCAGAAGCAGTCATTACCCAACAATTGAATTCAGCCAGTAAAGCTTCCGCAATACGCAGAATACTTTTACTGTCATCAATGATCAGCACTTTCAAGCCGGATAAATCCCGGCTAGGAGTTGTTTGGTTTGGATCTGACGTATTCACATGTGTCGCTCTTATTTTATAATTTTTAATAACGGTTGGCGTGCCAGATCAGCAAGCCTAGCATTTACCAAAGTCAGAAAAATCCCGACAAAAGCCTAATTACTCATAAATGTTAACTATATTTTATGGCTTAAAGTCTAAAGAAAACCTATAATCTGACAAGTATCTTCAGACGAGCGTTAAGCTGCTAAAGGCATAAAGCCCTGTGCATCTACCAAAGTAAGGTGGGTAATTTCCGGTGCGCAATTACGCCGCAAAGGTAAGCCTGTCGTGCCTAAACCGCGACTGGTATAAACCCAAGACTGATTCACCCGATAAAGTCCTTGTACGTATTTTTTACCCAAATACGGTCGGATAAAAGGCTTGCCCGGAGAAACCTGCACTTGTCCACCGTGCGTGTGCCCGGATAACTGCAAGCTAATGCGCTCATCATGCGCGTACCCATCAATCATGTCAGGTTCATGAGCCAATAAAATAACCGGCATCTCTTTTTTATAATTATCCAAAGTTGCCGTAATATCGGGCTGCCCTAACCAACCATCGTCAATGCCGCCCAAATAAACCGATTGATGCCCTACTTGTAATTCTAAACCCTGATTACGCAAAACTTGGATGCCATAGCGCTTAAAAGTTTCGACAATCAAGTGCTCATCCGTCTTAATGTCATGATTGCCCAAAACTGCAAAAATACCCAAGCGCGCATTTAATTTAGCCAAGACAGGCACTAAATCCAGTATATCTTCTTCATCGTGCCAAACATAATCACCAGTCAAAACAATCAAATCAACTTGCAATAGATTCGTTTTAGCAACTGCCCGCTCAATATGTTCCAACTGAGTAAATGGCCGCAGGTGCAAGTCAGTCAACTGTACAATGGTAAAACCTTCTAACGCAGGCGGCAGGCGATAAACGGGAATTTCAGTAAACTCTTCAACCAACCAGCGAATTTCATTGCGCCGTACCGAATGACAATCATCATGAAAATAACGCATTTTGCCAATCTGATTCAAAACGTGCTGTGGCATTTTGTTATTTGTCTTCAGCATGTGTCTGCCTGTCTCCATCCAAACAATTACAACTACCCCAATAGTGACAACTACACTTACACCCCAAAGGGAAATTCTTGATAATCCACCTCCACCGCCATTCAGCAACTGGATAAGCACCATCATTAGACGATGACACAGCCATAATTAATGCAGGCTTATGTGCTAGCTCTCCTTGCCCCCAGATCAGAAAAAATTTCCAAACCCTCAGGAACTTGCTCACACCACTCAGATGTATATTGCCAAATGCCTCAAATCAGTTCATATATGCAGACTAACCATCAGATAAACAAGCAAATATCTGCTTCACCAGCAAAGTCAAAGAATGCAGCAGCACCGGCATATTCAACGCCATCAATAAAATCAGAGCGCTCCATATCAAACAGGTCTACCGTCATCTGACAAGCAATAAACTTCACGTCAGCTTCTTGGCATAGCTCACGCAACTCAGCCAGATCAACTACACCTTTAGAAGCCATTTTCTTTTTCATCATACTCGTCATCATACCTTGCATACCTGGCAAGGCTTGCAACAAAACCGGCATAGGTATTGGCATAGGCATGCCTGGGTTCCCTAGAGACGTCACCTCTAGTTTCATATCTTTTTTCAATAATTGCAGACCGTAAAAGGTAAAAAATACTTCTACATCATAACCCAATGCAGCAGCGGTTGAAGCCAAAATAAAGGGAGGATATCCCCAATCCAGCGTCCCTTTGCTTGCAATAATTGCCAACTTTTTAGACATAAGTCACATCCTACAAACATTTCCACCAACAAGTCACCGTGAATAGTGGCGACCGCCCCTCCTCTCAAATCTTTTGCATCTACGCTGCTCTAGCGACGACTAGTGATGAGATGGCACAACTACTTCATAACCGGCGTGATACCAATCCACAATGCCACCACGTAAATTGATGGCATCAATGCCGCTGTTCTGTTTTAGAAACATACAAGCTTGAGCAGAACGGCTGCCGGTGCGACAATAAAACACAATTTTTTCATCCGCATTAAACTCGCCTAAACGCAGGGGCAAAGTGTGTAAAGGCAATAGCTCATAAGCGCCAACTTAATGCAGTAACGTATTGATTACACAAGGCTCACATCCAGTTTTCGACAGACTTCAATCAACCTGCTGACGCCCGATGGCAAA